>NZ_JBHVUQ010000107.1:0-26222 GCF_042884105.1 Streptomyces sp. NPDC058157 | reverse complement strand
GCCTTCAGTAGCGGGGACAGGATTTGAACCTGCGACCTCTGGGTTATGAGCCCAGCGAGCTACCGAGCTGCTCCACCCCGCGTCGGTAAACACGACTCTACGGGAGTCCACCCGGCAGATGCAAATCAGTTAACCGGCTCCTCCGGCCGGCCTCATACGGAGAGCTCCTCCGCGAGCGCGTCCCGCAGCCGGGCCGCCCGCTCGGCGACCTCCGCGGGGCCGAGCTCCATGGCCCGTACGCACCACTTCTGCCCCTCCGCGAGGTCCCCGTGCCGGGCGGCGAGCAGCCCCAGGCGCAGGGCGGCCCGGCCGTGGCCGGCCACCGCCGCGCGGGTCCACCACAGGGCCGCCTCCGGTTCGTCGCCCTCGCGGGCCAGGAGCAGCCCGAGGTTGAAGGCGCCGTTGCGCGAGCCGGCCTCGGCCGCCTCGCGGTACCAGCGGGCGGCCACGGTCAGGTCGCCCCGGGCCGCGGCCAGCATCCCGACCCGCACCTGGGCCCGGCGGTGGCCCTGTTCGGCGGCGCGCTCGTACCAGTCCTCGCTCTCGGAGCGCGCGGCGCCGCCTACGGGCTCGCCCAGCGCCACCGGCTCCGGCGGCGGGGCCAGCGACTCCAGCAGCGCGGCCAGCCGGAAGGCCGCCTCCGCGCTGCCGCCGCCCGCCGCGCAGCGCAGGTGCCGTTCGGCGGCGCGCTCCTCGCCGTCGCGCACCAGGGCGATGCCGACCTGGAGGGCGGCGTCGGTGTGCCCGGCGGCGGCGGCGCGCTCGTACCACTTCAGGGCGGAGCGGTCCTCGTCCCGGCTGGCGAAGAGGATCCCCAGGTTGAAGGCGGCGTCCACGCTGCCGGCCTCGGCCGCCTTGGAGAACCACGGCTCGGCGCCGGCCGCGTCCCCGGCCTGGAGCAGCATGATCGCCAGGGCGTTGGCGGCCTCGCGGTGACCCGCGTAGGCGGCGCGGCGGTACCACTGCTCGGCCTGGGCGGTGCGCTCCTGGGCGGCGCAGAGCAGGGCGAGGTTGTAGGCGCCGTTGTGGTCGCCGGCGTCCATCGCGACCCGGTACCACTTCTCGGCCGTCTCGGTCTCGCCGCGGGCCGCGTGCAGCGCGCCCAGGGCGTTGGCGGCGTTCCCGTCGCCGTCCTGCGCGGCACGGTGCCACCAGGCGGCCGCGCTGTCCTCGTCCCCGGCGTCGCGCAGCAGGAAGCCGAGCGCGCACGCCGCCCGGGCCTCGCCCTGCTTGGCGGAGCTGAGGTACCAGCGGCCGGCCTCCTTCAGCTCGCCGCGCGCCTCCAGGAGGGCGCCCAGGTGCAGGCCGGCGCGCCGGTGGCCGCGGGCGGCGGCCTGCCGGTACCACTGCTCGGCCTCGGCGGGGTCGCCCTTGCGCAGGTGCCGGGCCAGCCGGTAGGCGGCCTCGCGGTGGCCCTGTTCGGCGGCGGCCCGGAACCAGCGCTCGATGCCCTTGTCCCCGCGGTGCTCCAGCAGGTCGGCCAGGCCGTAGGCGCCGAGGGCGTGGCCGGATTCCGCCGCCTGGCGCAGCCAGTACTCGGCGGCGGGCTCGTCCCCGCGCTCGCGGTAGTGGCGGCCGAGGGCGTGTGCGGCGGGGGCGGATCCGGCGACGGCGGCGACCCGCCACCAGCCGGCGGCCTCGTCGGGGTAGCCGCGCTGGAGGAGGAGGACGCCCAGGTTGTTGGCGGCGGCGCGGTCCCCCGCGCCGGTGGCGCCGCGCAGGTAGGGCTCGGCCCCGGCCAGGTCGCCGCGGCGCAGCAGCAGGGCGCCGAGCACGCTCATGGCACCGGGGTCGCCCTTGTCGGCTGCCACCCGGTGGCGCGCCTCCAGTTCGGCGTCGGTGGTCCCCCCGGCGTCACCGAAGGCCTCTTCCGCGAAATCCGCATCGGTCAGTGCGGTCTGCGCGTTGACAGCGGGAGCCGTCCTGCCGGCCTCCGTACCCGACTCGGCCTCCGCCCTCACAAACCGCCCTGTCTCCAGCAGAGTTGACCTGTCCCCCATAAATCCCATCGTCGCATCACCTGCTACCCGCGTACACCTGGTATGTCGCAGCCAGTGAGGTCACTACAGCGTTTTGTCGACATGCCCACAGAGAGACAAGTCAAACACGCTCACACCCCAACTCACCCGCCCCAGTGACCTCATGTCCCCCAGCAGCTTCCTACCGGCCCCTCATGACCCGTGCGAGCCCGCTCCGAGCGGCCCCCGAATCTCACCCGAATCTCATCCGGACATGACGAAGGCCCGGATCCCATGGGATCCGGGCCTTGGTCTTCAGTAGCGGGGACAGGATTTGAACCTGCGACCTCTGGGTTATGAGCCCAGCGAGCTACCGAGCTGCTCCACCCCGCGTCGGTGAAACCACAGTATCACGACGCGGAGCGGAGCCCTTACCGGTCAGCGGCCGGGGCCGCCTAGCCCCCCGGCTTGGGGGCCGTCAGCTTGGCCTCGGCTTCGACCGCCCGCTTCAGCGCCGCCTGGAGGTCGCTCTGGGCCTTGCCGTACGCGGTCCAGTCGCCGGCCTTCATGGCCTTGTCGGCGTCCTCGACCGCCTTCTGGGCGTCGGCCAGGGCCGCCTTGACCGTCGGGTCCTGCGCGGTCGGCGGGTTGGCGGGGGTCTCACCCGGCTTGGTCGGCTGGGTCTCCGGCGGCACCGGAGTGGTCGGGGCCTCGGCTCCGAAGACCACGTTCAGCGCCTTCTCCAGGGTGTCCTCGAAGGCCGTCTGGCCGCCGTAGGTCACGAGCACCTTGCGCAGCAGCGGGTACTTCAGGGTGGCGCTGCGGACGTACACCGGCTCGACGTAGAGCATCCCGTCGTCCAGCGGGACCGAGAGCAGGTTGCCGTACTCGACCTCGGAGTCACCGCCGCGCAGCAGGCGGATCGACTCGGCGATCTTCGGCTCGGAGTTGAACTTGCTCTGGACCTGCTTGGGGCCGTCGACCGGGCTGCTGGTCGGCAGCTTCAGGAGTCTGATCCTGCCGTAGTCCGGGGTGCCGGGATCGGCGTTGACCGCCATGAAGGCGCTCAGGTTGTCCCGCCCGTTCGGCGTGAACGTGGTGGTGAGGGAGAAGACCTGGTCCTTCTCCTTCTGCTCCGGCATCTTCATCGACAGGTAGTACGGCGGGACCGCCGTACCGGCCTTGGTCGTCGGGTCGTCCGGGACCTGCCACGCCTCGCTGCCGCTGAGGAAGGTCTGCGGGTCGGTGACGTGGTAGCGGGTCAGGAGCTCGCGCTGGACCTTGAAGAGGTCCTGCGGGTAGCGCAGGTGGTCCATGAGCGGCTTGGAGATCTCGCTCTTGGGCTTCACCGTGCCCGGGAAGGCCTTCATCCAGGTCTTGAGGACCGGGTCCTGGGTGTCCCACTGGTACAGGTCGACCGTGCCGTCGTACGCGTCGACGGTGGCCTTGACCGAGTTGCGGATGTAGTTGACCCGGTTCTCCTGCGCCACCACCGCGCGCTGGCTGTTCGTCAGCGAGTCCGCGGTGCTCTGGCCCAGGGTCGTGCGCGAGGCGTACGGGTAGCCGTTCGTCGTCGTGTAGGCGTCGACGATCCACTTGATCCGGCCGTCCACGACCGCCGGGTACGGGGCCCCGTCGATCGTGAGCCAGGGCGCCACGGCCTCGACGCGGTCCTTGGGCGTGCGGTTGTAGAGGATCCGCGAGCCCTCGCCGATGGCCCCGGAGTACAGGATCTGCGGCTCGCTGAAGGCGAGCGCGTAGGCGGCCCGGTTGACGGGGTTGTCCAGGTTGACTCCGGAGTCGCCCTTGTAGCTCGTCTCCTTCTCGCCCTTGTCGTCCGAGTAGTCGAGCTCCTTCTGCGGTCCACCGACGATCGAGTACTGCTTCGTCTGCTCGCCGTAGTAGATGCGCTGCTGGAAGTCCTTGCCGAACATGCCTTGGGAGGGCAGGTCCGACTGCGTGAAGTCGGGGGCGCCCTTGTCCGTGGCGGTGTTGCCCTTGGCGGCGACCACGCCGAAACCGTGTGTGTAGCGGAAGTGGTCGTTGATCCAGTTGTTCTTCGGGATGCCGCCGATGTTCAGCTCGCGGAGCCCGATGACCGTGTCCTGGCCGCTGTAGCGGTCCACGGCGAGCGTGGACGGGAAGGCGTAGTAGCCCTTGACCTGCTGGAGCTGCTGGAAGGCCGGGGAGACGATGTTCGGGTCGAGGAGCCGGATGCTGGCGGTGGTGTCCGCCGTCTTGCGCAGCTGGTCCTTGTTCGTGCCGGGGTTGGGCACGCCCGGGTAGTCCTTGACCTCGGTTCCGTCGATCCCGTAGGCGTCGCGCGTGGCCTTGATGTTCTTCTCGACGTACGGGGATTCCTTGGCCTGCTCGTTCGGCTGGACCTGGAACTTCTGCACGATCGCCGGGTACAGCCCGCCGATCAGGATCGCCGAGAGGACCATCAGGCCGAAGCCGATGACCGGCAGCTGCCAGGTGCGCCGCCACAGGGTGGCGAAGAACAGCACCGCGCAGATCGCGGCGATGGCGACGAGGATCGTCTTCGCCGGCAGGTAGGCGTTGGCGTCGACGTAGCGCAGGCCGGTCCAGTTGTCGGAGGCCTTGAAGTCACTGGACTTCACCGCGAGGCCGTAGCGGTCGAGCCAGTAGGCGACCGCCTTGAACGTGACGAACAGGCCGAGCAGCACCGACAGGTGCCCGGTCGCCGCGGCGGTGGCCCGGGCGCCCGGGCTGGTCACGCGCAGTCCGCCGTACAGGTAGTGCACGACGACGGCCGCGATCACCGACAGTACGACGGCGGCGAAGCCGAAGCCGAGCAGGAAGCGGTACCAGGGCAGGTCGAAGGTGTAGAAGGAGACGTCGAGATGGAACTGCGGGTCCTTCTTGCCGAAGGGCACCCCGTTCACGTACATCAGCCAGGTCTTCCACTGGCCGGCCGCCGAGGCCCCCGCGATCAGCCCGACGACGGCGGCGATGCCCAGGAGCAGCCACTTGCGGTACGGGGCGACGCTCATCCGGTACCGGTCGAGGCTCTGCTGCTCCATCGACATCGCGCTGAGCGGCGGCCGCAGCCGGTACGCCAGCCACACGTTCAGCCCGACGGCACCCGCCATCAGCAGCCCGAAGACGGCGAAGAGGCCGATCTTGGTCCACAGGGTGGTGGTGAAGACGGAGGAGTACTTGACGGAGCGGAACCAGAGCCAGTCCGTCCAGAACCCGGCGAACATGATGAACGCCATGGCCAGGACGGCCAGGACGCCCAGGGTCAGCAGAAGGGTCCGGGCGCGCCGGGAGGGGCGGCCGACTCTCATCCGTGGCCCGGAGGGGCCTCCGCCGCGGTCCGGCATCTGGAAAGCCAAGGTGCGCACCTCGAAAGTCGCTGGGTCTGGTCGTGGGCCCACGATCGTAGGGCCCACCCATGCAACTTACTGAGGCTTTAGTCAGTTCCCGGTATCGGGGAGAAAGGAGGCAGGATGTTGTCCATGTCCAACCTTTCGCCCTCCCCCGGCACCCCCATGGCGGCCACTCCGCTGACCCGCGCCGTCCTCGAGATCGACGAGTACGCCTCCACCCTCGGCTGGGACAAGCCCGCCCGCCTCTTCGCCCTGGTCGACACGGGCCGCCTGCGCCGGCAGGAGCCCGGCCTCGCGAACCAGCTCGGCCTCGACAAGGACGACGCCGGCAAGGCCCAGCTCACCCCGATCGAGCAGGACGAGGTGCCGGCCGGTACCCCGCTGGACAAGTTCCTGGGGACCATCGCCTGGCCCGACGCGGTCGTCGGGTGCGCGCTGACGGTGGAGCGGCTGATGCTGCCGCCGTCCGCCGAGGCCTCCGTGCCGGAGGGGCTGAACGACAAGCAGCTGGCCAAGTGGGTCGCCGGCCACCCGGAGCGGCAGGAGGTGCGCCTGACGGTGGGCGTCCTGCGCGACGGCTCGCGGGAGTCGGCCGTGCGGCTGCGGGACAAGGACTCCTCCAGCGAGGTGCTGACCGGCGCGGGCCTGGTGCCCGGTCTGGCCGATGCGCTGGAGGCGACCTTCGCCTGAGGCCCGGGCCCCGGGGGGCGCGGCCGCAGCCGCCGGCTCAGGACTTCTTGCAGCTCGGCAGTCCGGCCGTGTCCCCCTTGCCGATCTTCTGCAGGGCCTTGGTGGCGTCGTCGATGGTGGAGACCTTCACCAGGGTGAGGCCGTCGGGGACCTGCGCGGCGGCCGCGGCGCAGTTCTCGGCCGGGGTGAGGAAGTACTCGGCGCCGGCCTGGCGGGCGCCGATGGTCTTCATCTGGATGCCGCCGATCGGGCCGACCTTGCCCGTGTCGTCGATGGTGCCGGTGCCGGCGATGAACCTGCCGCCGGTCAGGTCCTCCGGGGTGAGCTTGTCGACGATGCCCAGGGCGAACATCAGGCCGGCGCTGGGGCCGCCGACGTCGGCGAGCTTGATGTCGATGGGGAACGGGAAGGTGTGGTCGGTCCCCGCCTTGATGCCGACGATGGCGTGGCCGTCGTCCGGCGCCTTGCCCGCGGTGATGGCCACCTTGGCGGTGGTGGTGGGCTCGCGGTTCGCCTTCTCGGCCTCGGCCGCGTCGGCGGCGGGCACGATGGTGAACTCGACGGGCTCGCCCGGCTTGTGCTTGGTGACGAGCTTCGCGACGTCGCCGGGCGCGGTGACGGGGCTGCCGTCGACGGCCTTGACGACGTCACCGGCGTGCAGCTTGCCCTCGGAGGGGCTGCCCTTGACGACGCTGGCGACGATGACGCGGGCGCTGACCGGGATGCCGAGCTGCTTGAGGGCGGCCACCTTGGCGCTCTCCTGCGACTGGCTGAACTCCTCGGCGTTCTCCTGCGTCGACTCCTTGTCCGTCTTGCCGTCCGGGTAGAGGTTCTCGTGCGGGACGACGATGTTGTCGCCCGCGACCCAGCCGTAGACCGCTTCGAGCAGGTTCATGTCGTAGTCGGCGCCGGTGACGCGGACCGTGGTCATGTTGAGGTGGCCGGTGGTCGGGTACGTCTTGTGCCCGGAGATGTTCAGGACGGGCTCGCCGTGCGATTCGCCCAGGGTGTTCACGGTCGGTCCGGGGCTCATCTCGGAGTACGGGACCTTCAGGAACACTCCCGCGCAGAGCAGCGCGAACAGCACGAGGGAGGAGGCGAGCATCGTCGCTGTACGGCGTGGCATGGATCGACAGTACGGGACGGTCCTGTGGGGCGACCCGTGGGGCCGGTCCGTACGGGGGCCGCGGACTTCCGGGACGCGTCAGACGGCGTCGGAACCGGAGTGGGCCTTCTCCTTCTGCCTCGCCTGATCGGCCTTGTCCATGGCCTCGCGGAACCGCGCGTAGCCGGCGAGCTCGGATATGTCCCCCTGGGTGCGGTCGCGCGCTGCCCAGCTGCCCCATATCGCCGCCCCGATCGCGGCGAACAGCGGAATCAGCAACCACGCCAGTGACGCCATGGACGTGCCTCCCTGCCCCGAAAGTACGAGTGTCGTCGGTGGCTTCAACGCTCGTGCCCGTGGGGGGGTTACGCAAATCGAGGGCGTGTTGCGCGGCCGAACGGGTGTGAGGCTACTCCCGCCCGGCGCGGCTTCCACGACCGGGGGGCGGTGATGTGCAGCGGGGCCGGGCCGGGACGCCCCGGGGGCGCCTCAGCAGGCGCCGACCCATTCCTCCGTGCCGTCCGAGAACGTCTGGTGCTTCCAGATCGGGACCTCGTGCTTGAGGTCGTCGATCAGCATCCGGCAGGCCTCGAAGGCCTCGCCGCGGTGCGGGCAGGAGACGGCGACGACCACGGCCAGGTCGCCGACGGCCAGGTCCCCGACGCGGTGCACGGCCGCCAGGGCGCGGACCGGGTACTTCTCCACGACGCGGTCGGCGATGCGGCGCATCTCGGCCTCGGCCGTCGGGTGGCAGGAGTAGCCGAGGGAGTCGACGTCGGCGCCGCCGTCGTGGTTGCGCACCGTGCCGACGAAGAGGGTGGTGCCTCCCGTGGCGTCGTCGCCGACTGCCTTGAAGACCTCGTCGATCGAGAGCGGGGTCTCACGGATCGCGAGCAGCCGGACGGGGTCCTGGGCGGCCTGCTCGCCGGGGTGGTCGAAGTGCGGTGCCATGTCATCCATCGTGCCTCAGGGGCTGACGTGGCGGAATAGCCGGATCGCCCGTGCCGTGACCGGCCGGTTGGGATTCTCCTACAGGACCCGGTCCGCACGGCGCCCGGAAGCGCAGCCTGCGTGGGCGCAGCCTGCGTGGGCGCGGCCCCGCAGGAGGCCCGCCCCGCCCCGCCCCGGACCGGTTCGGGCGGGCGGCGGGCGCGGCGGACCGGGAGCCGGCCGGAGGTCAGAGGCCGCGGCGGCGGCGGGCCCGGCGGACGGCGGCCGCGGCGCCCAGCAGGGCCACCGTCGCCCCGGCGGCCCCGGCGGCCGTGGCGGCGTCCTTGCGGCCCAGGCGGCGGCCCGCGACGGTGTGCCGGCCCGCGACCTCCTGGAGCAGCTCGGCCAGCACCTCCTCGTTGGTCCAGCGGGGCCGCCAGCCGGCCGCGTGCAGCCCGCTGACGCTGACCACCCACGGGTGCATGGTGTACGCGAGGTCCCCGGCCGGGGAGGGCGTCAGGCCGATCCGGTGCAGCCGGGCCGCGGCGCCCAGGGCGACCGCCGAGGGCAGCTCCATGCGGCGGATGCCGCTGAGCTCCTCGACCTCCTCCTGCTCCAGCCAGCCCTCGCAGCCGACGGCCAGCTCGCCCTCCACCTTCTCCAGGGCGGCGTACTCCAGGGCGCTGACCAGGTCCTCGACGTGGCAGAACTGCCAGGTGGGCCGGGAGCCCGCGACGACGAGCAGGCGCGGGGACTCGAAGTAACGGGTCAGGGCGGTGTCGGTGCCGCCGACGAGCACGGCCGGGCGGAGCACCGTGACGTTCAGGCCCGGGTGGGCGCGGGGGGCGCGGCGGCCCAGGCGCTCGATCTCCAGCAGGTCGCCGACGCCGGTGGCCTCGGCGGTGGCCCGCAGCTCGGAGTCCTCGGAGAGCGGGATGTCGTTGTCGGGCAGGGCCCCGTAGACCATCGCGGAGGTGCAGAGCACGACCCGGTGCACCCCGGCCGCCGCGGCGGCGGTCAGCACGGTCTGCGTCCCGCGTACGTTGTACGCCGTACGGGCCGCGGGGTCGGTCTCCAGGTCGAGGTCGAGCGCGAGGTGCACGACCACGTCCGCGCCGCGCAGCTTCTCGGCGATGGCGGGGTCGCGTACGTCCAGGACGTGCCACTGGGCGTCGGCGCAGTCCCCGCGCCGCTCGTCGATGGCGATGACCTGCTTGACCTCGTCGGATGCGGCGAGGCGGCCCACGAGCGCGGCGCCGACGCCGGAGGCGGCCCCGGTGACCGCGATCACGGGGCTGCGGCGGCGGGGGGCGGCTTCGTTTCGCGGCTGGCGAACGCCGGGGGCGCTGTCGCCGTGCTCAGGGCGGTTTTCGGCGTCGTGCGGCGCGCGAGCCTGCGGATCTGGGGAACTCACCGGGCGTCTCCAGCGGTTGTCTTCAGTGGGGGCGCGTCGTGACGCGTACCCACCAGGTGATGTCCATCCTGCCGCAGCCCAGGAGTCGGCGGAGCACCGAGCCCGGAAGCGGGAGGGGTGTCTACGCTGGGTGGTGTTGTCGGACCATTGCCCGTCGGCGTCCGCCGGCGGCCCTACGAGCCGAGGAAACCCGTGAGCGACACCCCATTCGGATTCGGCCTTCCGCCGGAGGAGCCGGAGGACGGCGACAAGGGCAAGAAGGGGGGCCAGGGCGGCCCCGGGAATCCGTTCGGGTTCGGCCCGGGCGGCCTCCCCGGCGGTCTTCCCGGCGGTGCGGACAATCCGTTCGCCGCGATGTTCGGTGCGATGAACCCGAACGACCTGGGCGCGGCCTTCCAGCAGCTGGGGCAGATGCTCAGCTACGAGGGCGGTCCCGTGAACTGGGACATGGCCAAGGACATCGCCCGCCAGACCGTCGCGCAGGGCACGTCGGACGGCGTGAAGGACGCCAGCGTCGGCGTCGCCGAGAAGTCGGCGGTGGAGGAGGCCGTGCGTCTGGCCGACCTGTGGCTGGACGGCGTCACCTCCCTGCCGTCGGGTGCCAACGCGGCCGTCGCGTGGAGCCGCGCCGAGTGGGTCGAGGCGACCCTCCCGGTGTGGAAGGAGCTGGTGGACCCGGTCGCCGAGCGCGTCGGCGCGGCCATGGGCGGCGTGCTGCCCGAGGAGATGCAGGCCATGGCGGGCCCGCTGCTGGGCATGATGCGCTCCATGGGCGGGGCCATGTTCGGCCAGCAGATCGGCCAGGCCGTGGGCACCCTCGCGGGCGAGGTCGTCGGCTCCACGGACATCGGGCTGCCGCTGGGCCCGGCCGGGCGGGCGGCGCTGCTGCCGCTGAACATCGAGAGCTTCGGCAAGGACCTGGGCGTCCCCTCGGACGAGGTGCGGCTGTACCTGGCCCTGCGCGAGGCGGCGCACGCCCGTCTCTTCGCGCACGTGCCGTGGCTGCGCTCGCACCTGTTCGGTGCGGTCGAGGGCTACGCGCGGGGCATCAAGGTGGACACCTCGAAGCTGGAGGACGTGGTCGGACAGCTCGACCCGTCGAATCCGGAGCAGCTCCAGGAGGCGCTCCAGGGCGGCATGTTCCAGCCGCAGGACACCCCTGAGCAGAAGGCGGCCCTGGCCCGGCTGGAGACGGCGCTCGCGCTGGTCGAGGGCTGGGTGGACGCCGTGGTGCACGAGGCGGCCAAGCCCCGGCTGACCTCGGCCGACGCCATGCGCGAGACGATGCGCCGCCGGCGTGCCTCGGGCGGTCCGGCGGAGCAGACGTTCGCCACGCTGATCGGGCTGGAGCTGCGGCCGCGCCGGCTGCGCGACGCCTCGCGGCTGTGGGCCTCGCTCACGGACGCGCGCGGGGTGGACGGCCGCGACGGGCTGTGGGAGCACCCGGACATGCTGCCGACGGCGTCCGACCTGGACGACCCGGACGGGTTCGTGCACCGGGAGCAGCTGGACTTCTCGGAGATCGACAAGATGCTCGGCGAGGCCGCCGAGAAGCGCGACCAGGGCGAGGGTGACGAGAAGAAGTGAGCCTCTACGAGGACGCCGTCCTGGTCCTGAAGGACTTCGAGGGCGCGGACGAGCAGCAGCGCGAGCTGAGGGACGTCTACCTGCAGCACCTGGCGGAGCACCCGGACGGCATGTACAAGCCCTGCCAGGCGGGGCATGTGACGGGCAGCGCGCTGGTGATCGACCCGGCCGGCGGCCGGGTCCTGCTGACCCTGCACAAGAAGCTCGGCCTGTGGCTGCAGATGGGCGGTCACTGCGAGCCCGGTGACACCACGCTGGCGGGCGCGGCGATGCGCGAGGCGGTCGAGGAGTCGGGCATCGCCTCCGGGCTGACGCTGCTGGAGGGCGGCCCGGTGCGCCTCGACCGGCACCCGATCCCGGCGCCGTGCAACTGGCACCTGGACGTGCAGTACGCGGCGCTGGCCCCGGCCGGTGTGGTGGCGGAGATCAGCGACGAGTCGCTCGACCTGCGCTGGTTCCCGTACGCGGAGGTCGCTTCGGTGGCCGACACCTCGGTGGTGCGGCTGGTGGAGGCGACCCGGGCGCGGCTGGGCGCGTAAGGGCGTACGGAAGAGGCAGGACGAAGGGGCGGACCCTGCGGGGTCCGCCCCTTCGTCGTGCCGGTGCGGCGGGTGCGCCGGGTCAGCTCCAGACGTTGTTCTGGTTCTGGGCGTGCGCGCCGTGCTGGCCCATGCCGTACTGGGCGGCGAGGCCCTGGCCGAGCTGGGCGTTCTGCGGGGGCAGCACCTCGCTGGGCTGCACCAGGGCGAAGCCGGTGCCGAGGAAGCTGAGCTCCCAGCCCTCGCCGGTGTTGCCGCGGCGCCGCCAGACGCCGCTGGAGTGCGTCTGGGCCTGCATCTGGACGCGCAGTGAGGTGGACCAGGCGACGATGGCGTCGGCGTCGACGTTCACGTACTTGTCCGGGGTGACGTGCATCATCAGCGGCTGCCCGGAGGTCATCAGGGCGACCTTGCCGCGGCCGGTGATGTTGAGCTGGTACTTGCCGGAGCCGGAGATCCCGTACTGGCTGTCCACCGCGATGACCTCGGTGTGCAGGGTGGAGTCCATGGCCAGGACGTAGCCGCTGTCGACGGTCAGGCCCTCGTGGTCGACGTCGAGGACGTGGACGTGCTGGGCGAGGTTGGCGAAGTAGACCGTGCCCTGGCCGGAGCAGCGCATCAGGTCGAGGCCCTCGCCGGTGCGCATGCGGGCACCGCGCTGGCTGGTGCTCTGGTACTCGCCGTCGAAGTCGACGATGCCCTGGTAGGCGACCATCGAGCCCTTGCGGGCGAGGACGTCGTCCGAGCCGGCCAGGGTGACCCGCAGGAGCTGCGGGTTCTGGACGGCGTACCGCTCCTGGGACTGCTGCTCGGCGTGGCCGAAAAGTGAGCTCTGCATGGTGTGTCCGCTCCCCCTCAGCCCCGGGTCCGGAGCCGGTCGGTGCTGTCCTCGCTGGGCTGTACGACGACGATGCCCTGGCCGGAGAAGGCCATCTGGTAGGCCTCCCCGCTGCCCCGGCCGATCAGGGACGAGGCCTTGAAGCTGCTCTTGCCCTTGACCTTGAGGTTCGGGGACCAGGCGACGAGCGCGTCGGGGTCGACGAACGTCTCGTCCTCGCCGCGCCCGCAGTCGACCACGATCGGGGTGCCGCGGGAGGTGATGGCGACCCAGCCGGTGCCGGAGACCTGCACGTTGAACAGGCCCTGGCCGGCGAACTTGGCCATGCCCTTGACCCGCTCGACGCCCCACTGGAGGCCGGCGTCGAAGGCGAGCAGGTTGGTGCCGTTGACGGAGAGCGCGTCGTTGTTGAGGTTGATGCAGACGACGTTCGCGCCGTAGTCGGCGAGGTAGAGCAGGCCGTCGCCGGTGCACTTCATCAGCGGGGCGCCCTCGCCCGTGAGCCACTGGGAGGCCATCTGGCGCACGGCCGGCGGGTTGGGCTCGTACTGGACGAAGCCCTCGTAGGCGACCATCGAGCCGGTGCGGGCGAAGAGGTCGTGGCCGCTTTGCATGGCGACCTTGAGCATGGCGGAACCGTGGTTCTCCATGCGGGCCGTGACGGGGGTCGGGGCGTAGCCCGCGAGCTGCTGGTTCATCGGGTTCATGGCATTCATGTGGGGCTCCCTCAGACCTCGTACGGCTGGACGACGATGAAGTTGCCGGGGGCGCCGCGGAACTGGAGGTTCACGGTCTCCCCGCTGTGGCCGGGGTAGGCGTTGCGGCGCAGCCGGACCTGGCTGGAAACGATCACCTGGGAGGCCGCCGACCAGGCCACGATGGCGTTGCTGTCGGCGAAGGTGGTCGGGGTGACGGGCAGGACGACGGGGGTGCCGTGCGTCTTGACGATCACGGTGCCGGTGCCCTGGAAGAGCATGGTGAACAGGGCTCCGCCGGGGATGCCGTGGCCCTCGATGCGGCGGACCTCGTGCTGGAGGGACTCGTCGAAGGCGAGGACGCTCTCGGAGTTGACGCAGATGCCGTCGCCCTGGAGCTCGATGGCGTGCAGGTGGGCGCCGTTCTCCGCGAGGAAGAGCTGGCCGCGGCCGGTGCAGCGCATCAGCTGCATCTCCTGGCCGGTGGCGTTGCCGACGATGCGGCCGGCGAAGCCCGCGCCCTTGTAGCTGAAGTCGACCTTGCCCTGGTAGAGGACCATGCTGCCCTGGCGGGCGAGGACGGGCTGGCCGCCGCCGGCCGCGAGGTCGACCCGCATCATCTGGTGGTTCTGCGCGGTCCAGCGGGCGCCCGTGGGGGCTTCCTTGTACAGCTGGAGCGCGGCGGCGAGGCCGGGTCCGGCATGCGGGGCCGCCTGGCCGTAGGGGGCGGGGGGCTGCTGACCGTAGGGCGGCTGCTGACCGTAGGGGGGCTGCTGGCCCGGCTGCTGGTAGCCCTGCTGCTGGGGGTAGCCCTGCTGCTGGGGCGGGACCTGGCCGCCGTAGGAGGGCTGGGGCGGCTGGCCGTAGGGGGCGGGGGCCGGTCCCGGGGGCGGGACCTGGGCGCCGTACCCGTGCTGCTGCGGCTGGCGGCCGCCGCCGTAGGAGGGCGGGCCGGGCTGCTGCGGCGGGTGCGGGGGCTGGCCGTAGGGGGTCGCGGGGGCGGGCGGGGTCAGCGGGCCGACCATGGTCGGGGCCGAGTGCACCGCGGCCGGGGCGGGCGCCGGAGCCGGGGGCTGCTGCTGCGGCTGCGGCTGCGGCTGCGGCTGCGGCTGCTGGGCGTACGGCGCGGGGGCGGGCGGCTGCTGCTGGTGGACCGGGGCGCCGTAGGAGGGGGTGGGGGCGGCCGGCGCGGGGGCGGCGGCCTGGGGCGGCGGGGCGAACCCGGGGGTGGCGCCCTGCTGCTGGGCCGGGACCGGGGCCTGCTGCTGCGGCTCCTCCTCGGCGACCTCGCCGCCGAAGTTCTCCAGCAGCGCGGCGAGCCCGCCGTCGAAGCCCTGGCCGACGGCGGCGAAGCGCCACACGTCCTTGCGGTAGAAGTCGCCGATCATCAGGGCGCGCTCGGTGCTGAACTCCGAGCCCGTGAAGGAGTAGCGGACGACCTCCTCGCCGCCCGCCACGATCCGGATGTAGCCGGGGCCGATCTGCGACATCTGCCCGTCGCCGTCGAGGCTGGCGGTGAAGGAGAGCCGGTGGACGGAGGCGGGCACGTGGTCCAGGGTCACCCGGAAGGATTCGGTGTCCCCGGCCTGCGCGCCGAGCAGCTGGATGGACTCCTCGGGCGACTTCGGCTGGTTGTAGAAGACGAAGTAGCGGTCGTCCGACAGGCGCTCGTCGGCGTCGAGGCCGAAGCAGCTGATGTCGAAGGTGAGTCCGGGTCCGGCGATCTGGACGCCGACGTACAGATCGGTCCCCGCCGTCAGGTCACTGATCCTGGCCTTGTGGCCGCGTTGGAATTCCCTGGCCATACGTCCGACCGTCCCCCGTCCCGAGTGTGAGTGCTGTGAGTGCGCGGCTGCTCGCCTGCGTGGTGGTGTGCCGCCGGATGCGTGCCCGCGGTTGTGTGCCGCTCAGGCTAACGGCTCCCGGCGACATCCGGGCAAGCCGGTACCGACCCGGTACAAACCGCGCCCGGTGCGGGGCTCTATTCCTCGCGGGCGGCCGGGATCCGGGGCAGCCGCTCCGCCGCGACCACGCCCTCCAGGAAGCCCCGGGCCCGCTCGGTCCTGGGGTAGGCCTCCAGCAGCTCCCAGAAGCGGGGGCCGTGGCCGGGGACCAGCAGGTGCGCCAGCTCGTGCAGGAGCACGTAGTCGACCACGTACTCCGGCATCCCCTGGAGCCGGTGGGACAGCCGGATGCTGCCTTCGGCGGGGGTGCAGGAACCCCAGCGGGTGTTCTGGTTGGTGACCCAGCGGACCGAGCGGGGGCGGGCGCGGGCGCCGAGGTACTGCTCGGACAAACGCGCGGCGCGTTCGGTGAGTTCCGTGTCGCCGAGGGTGCGCTTGCTCTCCTGGGCGGCGAGCTTGTCGAGCATGACGCCGACCCAGCGCCGCTCCTCCGCCTCGGACATCCGGGCAGGGATCAGGACGACCGTCCGGTCACCTTCGCGGTAGGCGGAGACGGTCCTGCGGCGGCGCGCGCTCCGGCGTACTTCGACGGCGTGCTGGGGTGGGTCGGCGGACACGCCTCGAAGGTACCCGGTCGCCGCGGCGGAAGTCCCGCACGTCCGCGCTTCGAACAGGATCACTGCGCGGCCCCTCCAGGAACGCCCCTTCCATTCATCCCATATGCCTAATACCCCCTGCCTGTGGACAAGTCTGCGCACTCCGTCCGACGGGCGGGCATCGTGACGGAGGAGGCCGTGCCGACGACCGCGGAACGGCCGCGGACGGTACGGGGAGACGAGGAGGCGGCGATGTATCCGAAGGTGAAGCCCGCGCTGGCACGGGCCTGGCGGGACCTGCAGACGGTGCAGTTCGGGGTGACCCCGGCGCATGCGGTGGTGCTCGGCCCTGTGGACACGGCCACCGGATCGCTCATCGACCGGATCGACGGGACGCGCGGCATGGAGCTGCTGCGGACGGAGGCCCGCGGGATGGGGCTGCCGGAGGGCCGGGCGGACGGACTGGTCCGGCGGCTCGCGGGGGCCGGGCTGCTCGACGACGCCACGGCGGGCGGGCCCCGCGCCCAGGCCGTGCGCGGCCGCCCGGAGGTGCTGGAGCGGCTCGGCCCCGATCTGGGCTCGCTGTCCCTGGTGCGTCCGGAGCCCGGGGGTGACTTACGGGGTGTCGCGGCCCGCCGGGCCATACGGGTCCGGGTGCGCGGGAGCGGCCGGGTGGGGGCGCTGGTGGCCGCCGTGCTGGCGGGAGCCGGGGTGGGGCGGGTCGAGGTGCTGGACGGGGGTCGGGTGGAGCCGGCCGATGTGGCGCCGGGCGGGCTGGGCCCGGGGAGCGTGGGCCGGCTGCGGGCCGAGGCGGCGCGGGCCCTCGTGCGGGAGTCGGCCCCGGGGCGGGCGCCGCGGGAGGGCGACCCCGAGGGGCCGGGGCCGGAGGTCGCGCTGGTGGTGGTCGCGCCCCGGGACGGCCTGCAGGCGTGGGCGCCCGATCCGGCGACGGCCGCCGACTGGGTGGCGACGGGCACCCCGCACCTGTACGCGGGGGTGCTGGAGGGGACGGGGCTGGTCGGGCCACTGGTGCTGCCCGGGGTGACGGCCTGCGCCGGGTGCATGGAGCGCGAGCGCGTCGGCCGGGACCCGGCCTGGCCCCGGATGCTGGTCCAGTGGCGGTCGGCGCACCGGCGGCGGGAGCGGGCCGCCTGCGATCTGGGGCTCTCCACGGCGGTGGCCGGTTTGGCCGCGGCCCACGCCCTGGCCTTCCTCGACGGCCGCCTGCCCGCCTCCACCGGATCCCGCTGGGAGGCCGCCCTGCCCGCACTGCACTGGGAGCGCTCGGGGCTGCCCCCTCATCCGGACTGCCCGTGCGGCGCGGCCGTACCGGCGGCGGAGCCCGGGGCGGTGCTCTCGTGAGTGGCCCGACTCCCGCCGGATCCGGGCAGGTGCCCCGTCCGGTGGGTGGGACGACCATGGCAGGATGCGTCGGGGGGCCGATGGGCGCTCCGAACCGCCGCTCGCGGCACAGCAGTCTGGGAACTGGAGGGGCGTATGTCTGATCTTCCCCGGAAGGCGGTCACCCGTACGGTCAAGCTGGCCGCGCTGCCGCTCGGTATCGCGGGGCGGGCCACCTGGGGGCTGGGCAAGCGGATCGGCGGGAAGTCCGCCGAGATCGTGACCCGTGAGCTCCAGCAGCGCACCGCCGAGCAGTTGTTCCGCACGCTCGGCGAGCTCAAGGGGGGTGCCATGAAGTTCGGGCAGGCCCTCTCGGTGTTCGAGTCGGCGCTTCCCGAGGAGGTCGTCGGGCCCTACCGGGCGGCGCTGACCAAGCTTCAGGAGGCGGCGCCCCCGCTGCCGGCGGCGCGGGTGCACCAGGTGCTGGCGGAGCGGCTCGGGGAGGACTGGCGCGAGCTGTTCGAGGAGTTCGAGGACAAGCCCGCCGCCGCGGCCTCGATCGGGCAGGTGCACCGGGCCGTGTGGCACGACGGACGGCAGGTGGCGGTCAAGGTCCAGTACCCGGGGGCCGGGGAGGCGCTGCTGTCGGACCTCAAGCAGCTGGGCCGGTTCGCCGGGCTGCTGGGGCCGCTGATCCCGGGCATGGACGTCAAGCCGCTGATCACCGAGCTGCGTGACCGGGTCGCCGAGGAGCTGGACTACGAGCTGGAGGCCGAGGCGCAGCGCACCCACGCGGACGCCTTCGTGGGGGACGAGGACGTCGTCGTCCCCGACGTGGTGCACCAGGGCGACCAGGTGCTGGTGACCGAGTGGCTGGAGGGCACCCCGCTGTCGGAGATCGTCGCCGACGGCACGCAGGAGGAGCGCGACCGGGCCGGCCAGCTGCTGACCCGCTTCCTCTTCTCCGGTCCCGCGCGCACCGGGCTGCTGCACGCCGATCCGCATCCGGGAAACTTCCGGCTCATAACCGGGGCGGACGGCCGGATGCGGCTGGGCGTGCTGGACTTCGGCACGGTGGACCGGCTGCCCGGCGGCTGGCCCAAGCCGATCGGCCGGTCGCTGCGGATGACCCTGGAGGGGGACGCCGAGGGGGTCTACGGGCACCTGTGCGCCGAGGGGTTCGTGAAGGAGTCCATCGAACTCGACCCGGACGCGGTGCTCGACTACCTCAAGCCGATCATCGAGCCGGCCGAGGCCGACGCCTTCACCTTCACCCGGTCGTGGCTGCGCGGGCAGGCCGCGCGGATCGCCGATCCCCGCTCCCCCGCCCACCAGTTGGGACGGCAGATCAACCTGCCGCCGTCCTACCTGCTGATCCACCGGGTGACGCTGAGCACCATCGGGGTGCTGTGCCAGCTGGGTGCGACGGTGCGGCTGCGCGACGAACTGGACGCCTGGCTGCCCGGGTTCGCGTCCGAGGACTGAGCCTTCGGGTCACCACCAGGAGGAGTCGAGCCGGCCCTCGATCGCGCGGAGGTTGGCGCGCGCGCAGTCGACGCAGAAGAACTGTCTGGTCCCGTTCTCCACCGAGCAGGTCCAGGTGGGCGGGGCGCCGTTCGGGGAGCGGGCGCCGCAGCGCGCGCAGACGACGGACTGGTCCTCGGGTCCCGGCTGGGCGGGGTGGGGAGTCGGCTGGTCCACCACCAGACGATATCCCCGAGGCGCCGCGCCAGGGCCCGCAACGCACCGGAGGGACCGGTCCGTTCGGCCGGGGCCCTCCGGGGGTGCCGCCCCCGGCCCGGTCGGGCCGGCGGCGGCGGTGTTCGCACCGCACTGGTGCGGAGCCGGGTCGCGGCTCCGTGCGGGGCCGTCAGTGCATGACGGCCATGGCCAGCGCGCGGCGGGCGCGCAGCGAGACGCGCTCGGCCTTGCGCTGCATGCGCCGGGCGGCGACCAGGCGCACGGCGTGACGCTGGGCGTCCACCTCGCGCAGCCGGTCGTCCATATGCGCACGGGCGAGGGATTCTGGCATGAGTTGCATTTCGCGGGTCCTGTTCTGACGCGAGGTGATCGCGCCGGTGGTGATGAAGTCTGCGGTGGCGGAGCCGTGCGGCTGCTCGCTCGTGTTGGCGTGGGGGGACATGGGGGCCTGCTTCAAGGGGTCGTGCGTCAGGGGGCGGTCGATGGTTCCGGTGGCGGTCATGCCGCAGCAACCGGGTTCTTGCGCGGACGGCCGCGGGGCCGCTTGCGGGCCACGACCACGCCCTGGACGAAGAGCTCTCCGCCCCAGACGCCCCAGGGCTCGCGGCGCTCCTTGGCGCCGGCGAGGCAGGCCTCGACCAGCGGGCAGGTGCCGCAGAGGGACTTGGCGTACTCGACGTCCGCCGGGGACTCGGCGAAGAAGACCTCGGGGTCGAAGGTCCGACACGGTACGGGGACGCCGAGGTTCTCGATGGCGTCGTCGAGCGCGGTGAGCGCGGTGAGGGGGGTCAAGGCGGGGTCCTCCGGGACTGCGGGCGGGGAGATCGTTCGGGTCTGCGGTGCGGACGGGGCGTGCGCTTCGAGTTGCACGGTTGTCTCTTCCTCGTCTGTTTCGGTTAGTCGTTCCGGCCGGTCGGCCGGGTGGCGGCTGTTACCTGGTCCTGCCAGTCCCGAGGCCCCTTCGCTCCGTCGTCCCCGTTCGGGACAAACAGAAGGGCCGCGGATCCCGGGTGGGGTTCCGCGGCCCTGAAGGCGCCGGCCTGATCATGCGATCAGGCTGGATCACTCCAGGGTTCGAGCCCGCGGAAGGCCCACATCAGGTGGTGCTGCGTCGTCGTCTGCTGCTTGGATCCGGCACCGGCCGCGGCGGCGGGGCCATAGGCGCCATGCGCCTGCTGGGCTCCCGCTACTGCCACCAGTGCCTTGGTCGGTCGTTCGTTGCGCTCGCTGACCGGAAGGGTCGCCAGCAGGGCGGGCTTGTCGGCGGAAATCGCGGACAGACCGGTGCCCCGGAGGGAGACGGAACCGAGCAGGCAGGAAGCGTCGACCGAGCGATCGGTCATTTTGGTGAAGGTCATGAAGCTGGTCACTGGTCTCGCCTCCTCTCGGCGTCTCGGGGACCCGGCCCCGGGGGGCCTGTCCCATGCGTATTCGGATAAGTACAGCACGGATCCGGGGCTTCGGAGAAGCCACCGTTTCCGTTGCTAAGAACCTATGGGGATTGGCTGGGCATGTGCAAACTATTTTTCCGACGAGTTTCTACGCGTCGTCAGGATCCTCGCCCTCAGGCTCCTGGCCTGCGCAGATGGCCAGGACGTCGGCCCCGTAGCGGTCGAGCTTGCGGCCGCCCACTCCAGAGATCATCGAGAGCTCGCCCGGCTCGGACGGCGCGGCCTCCGCGATGGCCATCAGCGTCTTGTCGGTGAAGACGCAGTAGGCGGGCAGTCCCTGGAGCTTCGACTGGCCGGCCCGCCACTCGCGCAGCCGCTCGTAGAGGCCCTCGTCCATGTCCGAGGGGCAGTCCCCGCAGCGCATCAGTTTGATGTCCCCGGCCTCGGTCAGGGTCCGGCCGCAGACCCGGCACAGCACCGGGCCGCGGCTGCCGCGTCTGCGGGGCCCGCGCTCGGCCGGGGCCCCGCCCCGCGCTCCGGGGGCCGCCGAGCCCGGCCGCAGGCCGTTCAGGAAGCGGCTGGGGCGTCGGGAGGCCCGGCCCCCCGGAGCCCGCGAGAGGGCCCAGGAGAGCGTCAGGTGCAGCCGCGCCCGGGTGACCCCGACGTAGAGCAGCCGGCGCTCCTCCTCGACCTGCTCGTCGGTCTTGGCGTACGTGATCGGCACCATGCCGTCGGTGAGGCCCACGAGGAACACGGCGTCCCACTCCAGGCCCTTCGCGGCATGCAGCGAGGCCAGGGTCACGCCCTGGACGGTCGGCGCGTGCTGCGCGGCCTTGCGCTCCTCCAGCTCGACGGTGAGCTCGGCCAGGCCGGCGCCGGGCCGAGCGCGGGCGAAGTCCTCGGCGAGGCGGACCAGCGCGGCCAGCGACTCCCACTGGTCGCGCACGGCGCCCGAGCCGGCCGGCGGCTCGGCGGTCCAGCCGGTGGAGCTGAGCACGGCCCGGACCTGGGAGCCCAGCTCCACGACGTCGTCGAGGAGGGGGTCGTTGCCGGCGGAGCGGGCGGCTCCGCGCAGGGCGAGGACCGCCTTCTGGACCTCGGCCCGCTCGAAGAAGCGCTCGGCGCCGCGCAGCTGGTAGGGGACCCCGGCGTCGGCGAGGGCCTGCTCGTAGACCTCGGACTGGGCGTTGATCCGGTAGAGCACGGCGATCTCGCCGGCCGGGACCCCGGCCGCGATCAGGTCGCGGACCCGGCGGGCGACGCCCTCGGCCTCGGCGGGCTCGTCCGGGTACTCGGCGTAGGCCGGGTCGGGGCCGGGCTCGCGCTGGGAGAGCAGCTCCAGCCGGTGTTCGGCGGCCCGGCCCCTGGCCTGGCCCAGCAGGCCGTTGGCGAGGTGGACCACCTGGGGGGTGGAGCGGTAGTCGCGCACCAGCTTGACCACGGTGGCGTGGGGGTAGCGGCTGCGGAAGTCCAGCAGGTGGTCGGGGGTGGCGCCGGTGAAGGAGTAGATGGTCTGGCTGGCGTCGCCGACGACGCAGAGGCTGTCGCGCTCGCCCAGCCACAGCTCCAGCAGCCGCTGCTGCAGGGGGCTGACGTCCTGGTACTCGTCCACCACGAAGTGCTGGTACTGGGCGCGGATCTGCTCGGCGATGTCGTGCCGGTCCTGGAGGATGCCGACGGTGAGGAGCAGCACGTCCTCGAAGTCGATCATCCCCCGGTCGCGCTTGAGCTGCTCGTACGTGCCGTAGATCTGGGCGATCTCGGCCGCGTCCCGCGGCGCCTCGCGGCCCGCCTTGAGGGCGGCCGCCGGGTAGTCGGCGGGGACGGTCTGGGTGACCTTGGCCCACTCGATCTCGCCGGTGACGTCGCGCAGCTCGTTCCGGTCGAGGCGGACGCGGCTGCGCGCTCCGGCCTCGGCCACGAACTGGATCTTGCGCTCGAGGAGCCGGGGGAGGTCGCCGCCGACGGCCCGGGGCCAGAAGTACTGGAGCTGGCGCAGGGCGGCGGAGTGGAAGGTACGGGCCTGGACCCCGCCGGCGCCCAGCGCGCGCAGCCGGCCGCGCATCTCGCCGGCGGCCCGGTTGGTGAACGTGACGGCGAGCACGCTGGCGGGCATGAGCTGCCCGGACTGGACCCCGTAGGCGATCCGGTGCGTGATCGCCCGGGTCTTGCCGGTGCCGGCTCCGGCCAGCACGCACACCGGGCCGCGCAGGGTCGTGGCGACCTGGCGCTGCTCCGGGTCGAGGCCCAGGAGCACCGCGTCGGCGCCGGCCGCGCCGGTACCCGGGGCGGCCGGGAAGGAGGGGGAGTGCGTTGCTGCTGTCACCCCAACATGCTGCCAGGTCGGCCGGGGCGGGCGGGAAATCCGTCCACAGGCCCGGGCAGGTTGTCGGATGGGTCATACCGGGCGGGGGCCGGGAATGGCCGGGGGACGGCGTACGTTCGAGTACTCGGACCGGGCGGGACTCCGGTCCCCCAGACCTCACAGAGGAGCGAGCATGCAGGACACGGGCACGGTCACGATGTACAGCACCACCTGGTGCGGCTACTGCCGCCGGCTGAAGACCCAGCTGGACCGGGAGGGCATCGCGTACAACGAGATCAACATCGAGCTCGACCCCGAGTCCGCCAAGTTCGTGGAGCAGGCCAACGGCGGCAACCAGACCGTCCCGACCGTGCTCGTGAAGTCCTCCGCCGGCAACGAGTCCGTGATGACGAACCCGAGCCTCGCGCAGGTCAAGCAGGCCCTCGCCGTCTGAGGTCCCGGACGCGGTCATGCGGAAGGCCCCCGCCTCGGCGGGGGCCTTCCGCACGTGTGACGAAGGTTACGCCGCCGGCGCCGGCTTCGGCAGCGGCCGGCCGTACCAGAGCTCGACGAGCCGGGCCGCGATGGAGATCCCCGACGGCGGGACGACCGCGCCGGACTCGAACGCCTCGGCCAGTTCCTCCCGGGAGAACCAGCGGGCCTCCTGGATCTCCTCGCCGTCGACGGTGATCTCCGAGCTGACGGCCCGGGCGTTGAAGCCCAGCATCAGGCTGTACGGGAAGGGCCAGGGCTGGCTGGCGACGTACTCGACCTCGCCGATCCGCACGCCCGCCTCCTCCCACACCTCGCGGACCACGGCCGCCTCGATCGACTCGCCCGGCTCGACGAACCCGGCCAGCGTGGAGAAGCGGCCCTCCGGCCAGTGCACCTGGCGGCCCAGCAGCGCACGGTCCTGCTCGTCGGTGACCAGCATGATCACCGCCGGGTCGGTGCGCGGGTAGTGCTCGGCGCCGCAGCCCGGGCAGCGGCGGATGTGCCCGGCGGCCGCGACCACGGTGCGCTCGCCGCAGCGGGAGCAGAAGCGGTGCATGCGCTGCCAGTTCTCCAGCGCCACCGCGTGGACCATCAGCCCGGCGTCGCGCGGGGACAGCAGCAGCCCGGCCTCGCGGAGCCCGGCGGGGCGGGCCGACTGGTCCATGCGGCCGGGCAGCGAGTCCTTCTGCAGCGCGAAGTACCGTACGCCGTCCTCGTCGGTGCCCAGGAAGTAGCGGTGGGTCTCGGTGACCGGGGCCTCGAAGGCCGGCGTCATCACGATGGCCGTGCCGCCGTCGGGGGTGTCGTCGATCAGCACCTGGCCGCCGGAGACGACGAAGACGCGGGTCGTCGGGTGGCTCCAGGCGGCGGCGAGCCAGGCCTCGTCGAGGCGGTGGTGCGCGGCGCGGTCTATGTCGCTGGGCGCGGTGAGCGACAGTGGCCGCTCGGTGTGCGTGCTCACAGGTACTTCCAACTCCCCCGGTGGATGGGACAAGGCAGGCGTACGGACGTGGGTGCGTGCGGTCAGGCGGTGGCGGCGCGCGCCGCGACGGGCGCGGGCGGAGCCCAGCTCTCGGCGAGGTCGCCCCACAGGTGGGCGGCGGTCTCGACGCCCTTGAGGAGCAGGTCCAGCTCGACCTTCTCGTTCGGGGAGTGCCAGCCGTCGGACGGGACGGAGATGCCGAGGAACAGGACCGGGGCGTCCAGGACGTCCTGGAGGTCGGCCGCCGGGCCCGAGCCGCCCTCGCGGGTGAAGCGGACCTGCTGCCCGAAGGCCCGGCCCATGGCGCGGACGACGGACTGGAGGGCGGGGTGGTCCAGCGGGGTCAGGCAGGGGCGGGTGGGCGCGCCGAAGGTGATGGTGTGGCGGACGCCGGCCGGGACCCGGGCCGCGACCCAGTCCCGTACGGCGGCCTCGACCTCGTACGGGTCCTGCCCCGAGACCAGCCGGAACGACAGCTTCAGGTGGGCGGAGGCGGGCACGATGGTCTTGCCGCCGGGGCCCTGGTAGCCGCCGCCGATGCCGTTGACCTCGGCGGTCGGGCGGGCCCAGACGCGCTCCAGGGTGGAGTAGCCGGCCTCGCCGGAGGCGGCGTGGGACTTGGCCGTGCGCAGCCACTCGGCCTCGTCGAAGGGCAGCTCGGAGATCAGCCGGCGTTCGGCGTCGCTCAGCTCGGTGATGTTGTCGTAGAAGCCGGGGATGGTGACCCGTTCGTCCTCGTCGTGCAGGGCCGCGACGAGGCGGGCGGCGACGGTGGCCGGGTTGGGCACGGCACCGCCGAAGGCGCCCGAGTGGATGTCCTGGTCGGGGCCGTGGAAGTCGATCTCGCAGTCGGCGACGCCGCGCATGCCGGTGCAGACGGTGGGGGTGGTCTCGGACCACATGCCGGTGTCGGAGACGATCACGACGTCGGCGGCGAGCTCGGCGGCTCGGGCCTCGACGAGCGCGCGGAAGTTCGGGGAGCCGGACTCCTCCTCGCCCTCGATGAGGAGCTTGAGGTGCACGGCGGGGGCCTCGGCGCCGGTGGCGGCGAGGTGGGCGCGCACGCCGAGGGTGTGGAAGAAGACCTGCCCCTTGTCGTCGGCCGCGCCGCGCCCGTACATCCGGCCGTCCTTGACGACGGGCTCGAAGGGCTCGGTGTGCCAGCCGTCGGCGAGGGCCGCGGGCTGGACGTCGTGGTGGCCGTAGACGAGGACGGTGGGGGCGGCCGGGTCGGCGGCGGGCCAGTGGGCGAAGACGGCGGGGGCGCCGGTGCCCGCGGCGGTCTCCCAGATCTCGGTGACCGGGAAGCCGGTCTCCTTGAGCTTGGCCGCGAGCCATTCGGCGCTGCGGCGTACGTCGCCCGCGTGCTCGGGCTGGGCCGAGACGGACGGGATGCGCAGCCATTCGGCGAGGTCGTCGAGGAAGGCCGTGCGGTGGGTGCCGATGTACGTGCGGACGACGTTGTCCGGGGTTTCGCTCATGGTCACGAGCCTAGCCGTCCGCCTGGTGGGCGCCGTCCGTGCCCGTTTTGCCTTGGAGGATCCACTCAAGACGCTCGCGTCCGGGCAGGTCGCGGGGGCGGACGACGCGGCCGCTGCGGACGTGGAGGAAGGCGGCGGCGACCCGGTCGAGGGGGGTGCCGGTGGCTTCCGCCCAGGCCAGGCGGTAGACGGCGAGCTGGAGGGGGTCGGCCTGGGTGGTGCGGCCGGTCTTCCAGTCGACGACCTCCCACGAGCCGTCGGGGTTGCGGTAGACGGCGTCGATCCGGCCGCGGATGACGCGGCCGGCCAGGGTGAGCTGGACGGGCGCCTCCATCCGGTACGGGATGCGCTCGGCGTACTCGCTGCGCTCGAAGGCGGCCTTGAGGGCTTCGAGGTCGGCGGCGTCGGCGATCTCCTGGTCGGTGCCGGGGAGGTCGGCGGCGGGGTCGAGGACGTCGAGGTGGGGCAGGGGGAGGGCGTCGAAGCGGGACTCGACCCAGGCGTGGAAGCGGGTGCCCTGGCGGGCGGCGGGCTGCGGGGGCTTGGGCATGGGGCGGGCGAGGTCGCGCACGAAGGCCTGCTCGTCGGCGGCGAGCCGCAGGAGCTGGCTCGCGGAGAGCGCGCCCGGCAGCTCCACGTCGCGCACGGCGGCGCGGGCGCGGAGCAGCTCGCCTTCCAGGGCGTCGAGGTCGCGGTCCCAGGAGGCGATGGTGCGGGCCTCTTCGGGCGTGAGGGGGTCCTCGTCGGACCGGGTCCCGGCGCCGTCAGCGGGCAGCACGGCTTCGCCGGCCCAGGGGTCGTCGGCCCCGGCGGGGTCGGCCGCCCGGGGCGGGTACGGGTGTGGCTGCACCGCCTGCCGGGACCGGGCGGGGCCCGGGCCGGTGGAAGGCAGCACGGCTTCGCCGGCCCAGAGGTCG
>NZ_JBHVUQ010000106.1:0-26285 GCF_042884105.1 Streptomyces sp. NPDC058157 | reverse complement strand
CCCGCAGTCCCACCCGCATCCGGAGGCGGCCCCGCACCCGCAGTCCCACCCGCATCCGGAGGCGGCCCCGCACCCGCAGCGCCACCCGCATCCGGAGCCGGCCTCGCGACCGGAGCCCCACCCGCATCCCGAGACGCACCCGCATCCGGACCGGTCCGTGCTCCCGGACCCCGGGACGCAGCGGCCCGTGCCCCCCGTCGCCCCGCCCCGCCCCGGGCTCCCGGCGGCGCTCGCGCTCCCGCAGGGCTACCGGCAGGCCGACCCCCCGGCGCCCGCCGTCCGCCCCGGCGGGGCCCGGGGGGCGACCCCGTCCGACACCACCGTCGCCCTGCCCGTCGTACCGGGAAACCGCGCCCCCGAAGCCCCGTCCCCCCGGCCCGCCGGCGCCGCCGGTGCCTGGGGCGGTGGCGCCGGACAGACCCGTGGTGGTCCCCGTGGGGGGCTCGACGCCGAGCGGGCCCGGCAGACGCGGATGGCCGTCGTCGGGGCCGTCACCGAGCGCTGGGCCCCCGAGCAGGCCGGCCCCGTCCACGGCGGCCCCTGGCAGCTGGCCGCCCCCGTCGGCCCCGCCACCGACCTCTGGGCCCTCGGCGCCCTGCTGTACCGGGCCGTCCAGGGACACGCGCCGTACCCGGAGGAGAGCGTCGCGGAGCTCGTGGACATGGTCTGCGCCGAGCCCCCCGCCTTCGCCGAGGAATGCGGCCCGCTGCGCCCCGTCGTGGAGTCCCTGCTGCGCCAGGACCCCACCGAGCGCCCCGACTTCGAGGAGCTGCGCGGCTGGCTGCGCTCGCTGGTGCGTTCCGCCCCGGAGCCCGACGGGGACTTCGTGTTCCCGCTGCCCGAGCCC
Source organism: Streptomyces sp. NPDC058157 (assembly GCF_042884105.1). Classification (NCBI taxonomy): domain Bacteria; kingdom Bacillati; phylum Actinomycetota; class Actinomycetes; order Kitasatosporales; family Streptomycetaceae; genus Streptomyces; species Streptomyces sp. NPDC058157. Next base: position 25,438 of record NZ_JBHVUQ010000106.1, on the reverse strand, counting down.
GACCCCGCCCGCCTGCCCGAGGTCCGCCGCCGCGGCGACCTGCACGGACGCCACCGCACCCCCGACGCCCCGCGCAAGCCGCGCTCCCTGGGCCGGACCCTGCTGATCGGGGTCCTGGCGCTGCTCGTGGGCGGGGTGGCGTACGCGGTGCTGTTCCTGCCGGGCTCCGGCGGCCAGGACGCCGGCCGGGCCCAGCAGCCCACGGCCGTCCAGAGCCCCGCGCCCCCCTCCCCGGCGCCGCCCACGTCGCAGCGGCCCGCGCAGCAGTCGCCGTCCCCGGCCGCCCCCTCCTCCAGCGGCGGGCAGCAGCCCGCCCCGCAGGCCCCCGACGGCTACACCCTCCAGCAGGACCCGGCGCACTTCACGGTCGCCGTCCCCAACGGCTGGGAGCGCCAGTCCATCAACGAGGCCGGCCAGGTGCGCTACACCCAGGGCCAGTTCACCCTCATCGTGGTCCCGGGCCGGGACCGGGTCGAGGGCGGCTCCCCAGACCCGCTCGGCTACCAGAAGGACAAGGAGGCGGAGCTGGCCCCGTACCGCAACTCCACCTGGGCCTCCGGCGGGGACGTGAAGTCCACCAAGGTGGGCCAGCAGCTGCGCGTGACCGGCCGCTACACCTGGATCGACGCGGCGGGCCGCTCCCTGTTCGCCCGCAACTTCGTCGTCGCGCTCGGCGGGAGCTACCACGTGGTCATGGTCACGGGCCCGGAGGACAACCAGGACAAGGTGACGGACGTCTTCGACAAGGCCACGGCCAGTTACCAGGCCGGAGGCTGACGGCTGATCAGTACGGCGATTGCGTCACAGTGCTGTCTTTCGGGCCCCGCCCGGTTCCGGCACCGCCCGCATGCTCCGTAATCTGGCCCGGAGTGCACAGAGCGGCGGGAATTCGTGGAACAGCAGACAGGCGCGGGCGCGGTGCTCGCGGGCCGGTACCGGCTCGTGGAGCCCATCGGCAGCGGGGGCATGGGCAAGGTGTGGCGCGCCCATGACCAGCTGCTGCACAGGACGGTCGCGGTCAAGGAGCTGACGGCGGCTCTGTACGTGGCCCAGGCCGACCGGGAGGTGCTCTACGCCCGGACGCAGAAGGAGGCCCGGGCGGCGGCGCGGATCCAGCATCCCGCGGTCGTCACGGTGCACGACGTCCTGGAGCACGACGACCGGCCGTGGATCGTCATGGAGTACATCGACGGCCCCTCCCTCGCGGAGGCCGCGAAGGCCGCCGGGCGGATCGAGCCGCGCGAGGCGGCCCGGATCGGCCTGCACGTCCTGGGCGCGCTGCGCGCCGCGCACGCGGTCGGCGTGATGCACCGGGACGTGAAGCCGGGCAACGTGCTGCTGGCCAAGGACGGCCGGGTGCTGCTCACGGACTTCGGGATCGCGGCGATCGAGGGGGACTCCTCCATCACCCGGACGGGTGAACTGGTCGGGTCCATCGACTACCTGGCCCCGGAGCGGGTCACCGGCGGCGCGCCCGACCCGTCCTCGGACCTGTGGTCCCTGGGCGCGACCCTGTACACGGCCGTCGAGGCCCGCTCGCCCTTCCGCCGGACCTCGCCGATCTCCAGCCTCCAGGCCGTGGTCAACGACGAGCCGCCGGTCCCGCGCCAGTCCGGCGCCCTCGGCCCGGTCATCACCGCGCTGCTGCGCAAGGACCCGGCCGAGCGCCCCTCGGCCGGCGAGGCCGAGCGGATGCTGATCGAGGCCATGGAGGGCCGCGAGCCCAAGGCGGCCCACGCGTACGTGCCCACCCAGGTGGTGACCGCCGAGGAGCGGGCCCCCGCCCGGGAGGCCGAGCCCCCGGCGCCCGAGCCCGTGCCCGCCCCGGCGACGCCCACCGCCCCGACGGAGCGGCCCGCGGCGCCCGCCGGGGGCACGCCGGGCCGGCTGCGGCGGATCGCGGTGGTGGCCCTCGTCGCGGCGCTGCTCGGCGGCGGCGGGGTCTTCGGCGTGCTGAAGCTGACCGGCGGGGACGGCTCGGACAACGCCGCCCCGGAGGACAAGAACGTCTCCGCCCCCGACGGGCAGGACGAGGGTGCCGACGCCCCGCCGAAGGGCTACACCGAGGTCACCGACCCGGCGGGCTTCACCCTGTACGTCCCGGAGGGCTGGACCCGCCAGATGGACGGCAACCAGATCGACTACACCGGGGACAACGGCAAGCACTACATCCGGATCGCCGTCGACCCCACCCCGGACTTCCCGACCCCGTACGCGCACCTGCTCGACCTGGAGAAGCAGGTGGCGAAGCGGACGGACTACAAGCGGCAGAAGCTCAACCCGAACACCTTCCGGGACACCACCCAGGCCGTGCTGTGGGACTTCACGTGGACCGAGAAGGGGGTGCACGCCGGACCGCGCCGGGCCATCGAGCAGATGTACGTCGACAAGAACGGCACCGAGTACGCGATCTACATGACGGGCCCCGCCGAGGACTGGGCGACGACCCGCCAGCGGTTCGACACCGCCCTCAGCGGCTGGGAGCCGGGCAAGAAGAAGGGCTGACCGGCCATCGTGCCAGCAATTGCTGGCACACTTGGCAAAATCCGGTTACCCACGGGTACCCAAAGGCCCCCGGGCGGCATACGCTCACCGCCATGACGGACTCGAAGGCTGCTGCCGCCCCCCTCCGCTCCGCACCCCGGCCCACCAACCCGGTCGCCCCGGCCCCGGCGGGCGCCCGCACCGCCGCCGACGTGGTGACCCCCGCCCTGATCACCCGGCTCACCCGCGGGGTCACCGGCTCCGGCAGCACCGCCAACCACACCCCCTTCACCGGGGCCAAGCTGGCGGACCTCCCCGAGGCCACCCCCGAGGACGTCGCCGAGGCCTTCGCCAAGGCCCGCGCCGCCCAGCCCGCCTGGGCCGCGACCCCCGTACGGCAGCGCGCCGCCGTCCTGCTCCGCTTCCACGACCTGGTCCTCGCCCGCCAGTCCGAGGTCCTCGACCTCATCCAGCTGGAGACCGGCAAGGCCCGCCTGCACGCCCACGAAGAGGTCCAGGCCGTCGCCGTCGCCGCCCGCCACTACGGCCGCAAGGCCCCCGCCTACCTGCGCCCCAAGGGCCACACCGGCGCCATGCCCACCCTCACCAAGGTCACCGAGCTGCGCCAGCCGCGCGGGGTCGTCGGGCAGATCGCCCCCTGGAACTACCCCCTCGAACTCTCCGTCGGCGACGCCCTGCCCGCCTTCGTCTCGGGCAACGCCGTCGTCATGAAGCCCGACACCGAGACCGCCCTGACCGCCCTGTGGGCCCGCGACCTGCTGATCGAGGCCGGGCTGCCCGCCGAGGTCTTCCAGGTCGTCCTCGGCGAGGGCCCCGTCGTCGGCCCCGAGGTGGTCCGCCACGCCGACTACGTCTCCTTCACCGGCTCCACCCGCACCGGCCGCGAGGTCGCCCAGGGCGCCGCCGCCCGCCTCGTCGGAGTCTCCCTCGAACTCGGCGGCAAGAACCCCATGCTCGTCCTGCACGACGCCGACGTGGAGAAGGCCGCCGCCGGAGCCGTCCGCGCCTGCTTCTCCTCCGCCGGACAGCTGTGCATCTCCATCGAGCGGCTCTACGTCCACGCCTCCATCGCCGACGCCTTCCTGGAGCGCTTCGCCGCCCGCACCAAGGCCATGCGCCTCGGCAACTCCCTCGCCTACGGCGCCGACATGGGCTCCCTCGTCGGCGAACGGCAGCTGGAGAACGTACGGCGGCACGTGGACGAGGCCGTCGCCAAGGGCGCCACCCTCGTCGCCGGCGGCACCGCCCGCCCCGACATCGGCCCCCTCTTCTACGAGCCCACCATCCTCGACGGGGTCGAGGCCCCCATGGCGGTCTGCGCCGAGGAGACCTTCGGCCCGGTCGTCTCCGTCTACCGGTTCACCGACGAGGACGAGGTCATCGCCCAGGCCAACGCCACCGCCTACGGCCTCAACTCCAGCGTCTGGACCAAGGACGCCCGCCGCGGCCACGCCGTCGCCGCCCGGCTGCGCACCGGCACCGTCAACATCAACGACGGCTACGCCCCCGCCTACGGCAGCGCCCAGGCCCCCATGGGCGGCATGAAGGACTCCGGGCTCGGCCGCCGGCACGGCTCCGAGGGCATCCTCAAGTACACCGAGGCCCAGACCGTGGCCCACCAGCGGCTGCTGCCCATGGCGCCCTCGCTCGGCATGGACGACGCGAAGTACGCCGAGTTCATGACCCGCAGCCTCAAGGTCCTCAAGGCCCTCCGCTTCCGCTAGGCCGGCCGGACCGCACCCCCCCCGCAGCACCCCAGGGCAACAGGCACGAACCGACCGCCGGGAGGCACCGCGCAGTGTCGTACGACCACGCATACGACTACGACGTCATCGTCATCGGATCGGGCTTCGGAGGGTCGGTCTCGGCACTGCGGCTCACCGAGAAGGGCTACCGGGTCGGCGTCCTGGAGGCAGGGCGCCGCTTCACCCGCGAGAGCCTGCCCCGGAGCAGCTGGGACCTGCGCAACTACCTGTGGGCGCCCGCCCTCGGGCTGTACGGGATCCAGCGCATCCACCTGCTCGGCAACGTGATGGTGCTCGCGGGCGCCGGGGTGGGCGGCGGCTCCCTCAACTACGCCAACACCCTCTACGTGCCGCCCGCCGCCTTCTTCGAGGACCGCCAGTGGGCCGCCATCACCGACTGGCGGGCGGAACTCGCCCCGTACTACGAGCAGGCCCAGCGGATGCTCGGCGTCCGGCTCAATCCGACGATGACCCCCTCCGACGTCCACCTCAAGGCGGCCGCCGAGAAGATGGGCGTCGGCGACACCTTCCACATGGCCCCCGTCGGCGTCTTCTTCGGCGACGGGGAGGACGCGGAGGGGCAGCGCCGGGTACGCCCCGGCCAGGAGGTACCCGACCCCTACTTCGGCGGCACCGGGCCCACCCGCAAGGCGTGCACCGAATGCGGCGAGTGCATGACCGGCTGCCGGCACGGCGCGAAGAACACCCTGAACGAGAACTACCTGCACCTCGCCGAGCGGGCCGGCGCCGTCATCCACCCCATGACCACCGTCACCGCCCTCGCCGAACACCCCGACGGCGGCTACCGCGTCCGCACCGTCCCCACCGACCACCGCCGCTCGGGCCGCGCCAAGGTGCTGCGCGCCCGCTACGTGGTCGTCGCCGCGGGCACCTACGGCACCCAGACCCTGCTGCACACCATGAAGGACCGCGGCGAACTGCCCCGCCTCTCCGACCGGCTCGGCGACCTCACCCGCACCAACTCCGAGGGCCTGGTCGGCGCCCAGACCGACGACCGCCGCTACCGCAGGCGCCACCCCGCCGAAGCCCGGGCCGACTTCACCCGGGGCGTGGCCATCACCTCGTCCGTGCACCCCAACGCCGACACCCACATCGAGCCCGTCCGCTACGGCAAGGGCTCCAACGCCATGGGGTTCCTGACCGTCCTGCAGGTGCCCCACAGCGCCCACCGGGTCCGCGCCTGGTTCGCCCGCACCGCCCGCCACCCCGTCCAGCTGGCGCGCTCCCTGTCCAACCGGCGCTGGTCGGAGCGGACCATCATCGGCCTGGTCATGCAGTCCCTGGACAACTCCCTGACGACGTACCGCAAGCCGCACGGCATCGGCAAGGGCCTGCTGACGGCCCGCCAGGGCCACGGCGCCCCCAACCCGGTGCAGATCGCCGAGGCCACCGAGGCCGCCACCCTGCTGGCCGAGGAGATCAACGGCTTCCCCGGCAGCAACGTCGGCGAGTTGACGGGCACCCCGCTGACCGCGCACTTCCTCGGCGGCTGCCCGATCGGCGCCACCCCGGAGGAGGGCGTGGTCGACCCCTACCACCGGCTGTACGGGCACCCGGGCATCTCGGTGGTCGACGGTTCGGCGGTCTCGGCCAACCTCGGGGTCAATCCGTCGCTGACCATCACGGCCCAGGCCGAGCGGGCGATGTCGTACTGGCCGAACAACGGGGAGGCGGACCCGCGGCCCGCGCAGGGGGAGGCGTACGCACGTCTCGCGGCGGTGGAACCATTCCGTCCGGTCGTCCCGAAGGAGGCCTTCGGGGCACTGCGGCTGCCCTTCCTGGCCGTCCCCGAAATCCCCCCGAGGCAAGCGGAAGCGCAGGACTGAGCCCCGGACACGACCGTGGCGGGCACCGCGCTCCCCCTCCGAGCGCGGTACCCGCCGCGGTACAGGAGTGGACCGGCGGTCGCCGGAAAAGGTTGTACCGGAATGCTTTGGGTGAAGCTGTGGTGTCGGTCACACGGCCGACGGTGCAACCGACGGGTACGTCCGGGGGTCACACGGGGCATGAGACAGCGCATCTCCCTGCTGGCCGCGAGCGGCCTGGCGGCGGCGGGACTCGTCACCGTCCCCGCCGCCGCGGCCCACGCCGCGGAACCCGTCTTCCGACTGGTCGCAACGCCCGTCGGACTCACCCTCCCGCCCGCCCCCGCGACGGGTTCCCCGACGCCGGTGGCGCTGAACTACCGGCTGGAGGGCACGGGCGGGGCCACCACCTTCGACGGGGAGTTCACCCTGACCGTCGACCTCTCCCTGCTGAACGGCGTGGCGACCGTCCAGGAGAGCCCGCGCGCGGCGGCCAAGAAGTGCGCGCCCGTCGGCAGCACCCTCGTCTGCAAGCAGCAGGGCCTGCGCCCGGGCGTTCCGGCCGGCGTGGACCTGGAGGTCGTCCCCGGGAAGAAGACCGGCGTCGGCGTGGTGAAGGTGACGGGCGCGGCCGCCGGAGCCACCGTCGAGTCCGCCGCCACCGGCATCAAGGTCGGCGCCCCCGACCTCGTCATGGGGGAGATGGATCTCAAGAAGGACCCCAAGCCCGGCGAGAGCCAGCCCCTGCCGCTGACCTTCAGCAACAAGGGCAACGAGCCGGCCAAGGGCGTCGTCCTGGAGCTGGAGGCCAGCCACGGCCTGGAGCTCCCGGAGCGGTACGACAACTGCACCTACCGCACCACCCGCACCGCCACCCATGTCGTCTGCACCATCGAGGGCGACTTCGAGGCCAAGGCCTCCTACGAACTGGCCGGCGACAGCCCGCTGCACCTCAAGGCCGGCGCGAACGCCCTCAACGAGCGGTTCGGCTACGGCATCTACCCGGCGCCCGCCCCGCAGAAGCCGCAGGCGGACGCCGGCTCGGCCGGCACGCAGCAGAACGGCGCCGACAAGCCGAAGGCCGCCGACGCGGCGGGCAAGGCCTCGCGCAAGCTGGTCGCCCGCAAGACGGCGCAGGCCGCGCTCGCCGAGCACGGCCCGGACCTCAACCCGGCCGACAACAGGCGCGAGGCCCTCCTCACCGTCCCGAACACCGCGGACTTCGAGGCCGAGCCCCTGATCGTCAAGGGCGCCGCCGGCACCACCGCCAAGGCCGTCGTGGCGATCCGCAACAACGGCCCGGCCTGGGTCGCCGACCGGGGCGGCGCCCCGGCGGCCGTCGCCGACGTCGAGCTCCCGAAGGGCTTGAAGGCCGTCACGGTGCCCGCCGCCTGCCGCCCGGTGAGCGAGTCCCTCTACCGGTGCGCCACCGCGTCCTCCGTGCTGGAGAGCGAGAACGTCGAGTTCCCCTTCGAGCTGAAGGTCGAGAAGGCGGTCAAGGACGCCAAGGGCGCCGTCCGCGTCGGCGCGCCCGGACCGAAGGGCGAGCCGCAGCGGCACTCCTTCGACCCGGTCCTGGCCAACAACCTCGCCGGCTTCACGGCGAACCCGACGGCCCCGAGCCCGAGCCCCTCCGGCAGCCCCTCGCCCAGCACCTCCGCGAGCTCCTCCGCCTCCCCGAGCCCCTCGGCGAGCGGCGGCACCACCGCGAACGGCGGTACGAGCGGCGGCGGCCCGCTGGCCTCCACCGGCAGCCAGGCCGGCCTCCTCGGCCTCGGCGCGGCCGGCCTGCTGGCCGTCGGCGCCGCGCTGTTCCTCTCGGCCCGCCGCCGCAAGGCCGGGCACGCGTAGGACCTCCGGAACGAACGAACGAACGAACGGCCGGCCCGGGGCGTCCCCCGGACCGGCCGTTCTTCTCGTGGTGACCGGGCTGCTGTCCCCTGCCGTCCGGTCACGCGGGGAGAGGGGTCCCACGACGTGCGCCGTCAGGCGTCACGTCTCACCGCTCCCGCGGACACCCCCTCAACGAAGCCGCCCGGGGCCGGACACGGTCCGGACGGGTGACGAACACCCGGCCGCGCGGTCAGACGCGGCCCCGGCACAGCTCCAGCAGGGTCATCGCGAGCGCGGTCCCGGGCTTGCCGAGGGCGTCGCTGAAGTGCGACAGCACCTCCATCTCCCGCGAGAGGTGCACGCGCCGGCCGCCCGCGCCGATCCGGGCCTCCTGGATGACGGCCGACACGGCCATCCGTTCCTGGATCAGCCCGATGATCCGGTCGTCGAGGGCGTCGATGCGCTCCCGGCAGTCGACGATCAGCTGCTCGGGGGTGGCGGCGGTGGTGGTGAGGGTGCTCATGGTCTTTCTCCTGTGGTCGTGGCCGACAGGAGCGGGAACGCGGAAGCGCCCCGGTCCTGTCGGACCGGGGCGCTTCCGGGAAGTCAGTGGCTCAAGCGAGCATCACGAGGACCCATGGCGACCGGACCGGCCGGTGCCATAGGTAAAGAGGAAGCTCAGCTGCTTGCGCATGGTGAGGATTATGGACCCCCCGCCCGCGTCCCCGCGAACCGGGCCCGGATGGTGAGACGCCCGGGGCGTGACGTGGGCCTCGGATGGTGCGACAAAGCGGCGGCCGGCGCCACCGGTAGAATCGACAAAACAGCCCCCTCTTCCGCCGGAAGGCCGTCCCGTGCCAGAAGCACCCTCCGCCGCCCACGACAGCGCCCCGGACACGGTCCTCGTCGTCGACTTCGGCGCGCAGTACGCCCAGCTCATCGCCCGCCGCGTCCGCGAAGCCCGCGTCTACAGCGAGATCGTGCCCAGCACGATGCCCGTGGCCGAGATGCTCGCCAAGGACCCGAAGGCGATCATCCTCTCCGGCGGTCCGTCCTCCGTCTACGAGGAGGGCGCCCCGCGCCTGGACGACGGCCGCGCCCTGTTCGAGTCCGGCGTGCCCGTCTTCGGCATGTGCTACGGCTTCCAGCTGATGGCGACCACCCTCGGCGGCACCGTCGACAACACCGGCGCCCGCGAGTACGGCCGCACCCCGCTGTCGGTCTCCAAGACCGGCTCGACCCTGTTCGAGGGCACCCCCGAGCACCAGTCGGTCTGGATGTCCCACGGCGACGCCTGCTCCGCCGCCCCCGAGGGCTTCACCGTCACCGCGTCGACGAACGTCGTCCCGGTCGCGGCCTTCGAGAACGACGAGAAGAAGCTCTACGGCGTGCAGTACCACCCCGAGGTGATGCACTCCACGCACGGCCAGCAGGTCCTGGAGCACTTCCTGTACCGGGGTGCGGGACTCAAGCCCACCTGGACCACCGGCAACATCGTCGAGGAGCAGATCGCCGCGATCAAGGCGCAGGTCGGCGACAAGCGCGCCATCTGCGGCCTGTCCGGCGGCGTGGACTCCGCGGTCGCCGCGGCCCTCGTCCAGAAGGCCATCGGCTCCCAGCTCACCTGCGTCTACGTCGACCACGGCCTGATGCGCAAGGGCGAGACCGAGCAGGTCGAGAAGGACTTCGTCGCGGCCACCGGTGTCCAGCTGAAGGTCGTCGACGCCCAGGAGCGCTTCCTGAACGCGCTGGCCGGCGTCTCCGACCCGGAGACCAAGCGCAAGATCATCGGCCGCGAGTTCATCCGCGTCTTCGAGCAGGCCCAGCTGGAGATCCTCCAGGAGGACGGCCCGGCGGTGGCGTTCCTGGTCCAGGGCACCCTGTACCCGGACGTCGTGGAGTCCGGCGGCGGCACCGGCACGGCCAACATCAAGTCCCACCACAACGTGGGCGGCCTCCCCGACGACATCGAGTTCGAGCTCGTCGAGCCGCTGCGCCAGCTGTTCAAGGACGAGGTCCGGATGGTCGGCCAGGAGCTCGGCCTGCCCGAGGAGATCGTCCAGCGCCAGCCCTTCCCCGGCCCCGGCCTCGGCATCCGCATCGTCGGCGAGGTCACCAAGGAGCGCCTGGACCTGCTGCGCGAGGCCGACGCCATCGCCCGCCACGAGCTGACCGCCGCCGGCCTGGACCGGGAGATCTGGCAGTGCCCGGTCGTCCTGCTCGCCGACGTCCGCAGCGTGGGCGTCCAGGGCGACGGCCGCACCTACGGCCACCCGATCGTGCTGCGCCCGGTCTCGTCCGAGGACGCGATGACGGCCGACTGGACCCGCATGCCGTACGAGGTGCTGGCCCGGATCTCGACCCGCATCACCAACGAGGTCAAGGACGTCAACCGCGTGGTCCTGGACTGCACGAGCAAGCCCCCGGGCACCATCGAGTGGGAGTAGCCTCCCGCTACCCCCGTGCCTGACGCGAAGCCGCCGTTCCCCCGGGAGCGGCGGCTTCGCCGTCGCTATGGCCAGTTGCGGCCCCGGCCGGTACCTTGCGCCGCGACGACGAGGAGGGCCCATGCCCGAGCAGCCCGCGCCCGTGCCCGTGGAGCGGCTGGCGTTCGAGATGCCGCCCGTGCACGCCGACCCCGGCCAGGAGCGGGCGCACCGCAAGGAGCGGCTCGCGGGGGCGCTGCGGCTGCTGGGGCGGCTCGGGTACGAGGACGGGGTCGCGGGGCACGTCAGCGCCCGGGACCCGGAGTTCCCGGACTGCTACTGGGTCAACCCCTTCGGCCGGGCCTTCGCCGGGCTGGGCCCCGAGGACCTGCTGCTGGTCGACGGGGACGGCCGGGTGGTGCGGGGCGGGCGGCGGGTGAACCAGCTGGCCTTCGCCGTGCACGCGGCCGTGCACCGGGCGCGGCCCGAGGTGGTGTCCGTGGTCCGCACCCAGGGCCCGTACGGCAGGGCGCTGGCCTGCCTGGGCGAACTGCTGGCCCCCGTCAGTCAGGAGGCCTGCGCCTTCTACGAGGACCACGCGCTCATGGACGAGTACCTGGGGGCGGAGGACCCGGCCCGGGTGGCGCGGGCGCTGGGCCCGTACAAGGCGCTGATCCTGCGCAACCGGGGGCTGCTGACGGTCGGCGGGTCGGTGGACGCGGCGGTGTGGTGGTTCGTCGCGGCGGAGCGGGCGGCGCAGGTGCAGCTGATCGCGCGGGCCGCGGGCAAGCCGGTGCTCATCGACCACCACGGCGCGGTCGCCACGCGGGAGCGGTTCGGCGGCGACCTGGCCGCCTGGGCGAGCTACCAGCCGCTGTGGCAGACGGTCGCGGACGGCCCCGGACCGGTGGCGTCAACATCATGAACCGTTAATCACCTGCTCTGACATCGTGCGCAATCCGGAGCACTGCCCCAGTGGTGCACAATTCGCTGGCATTGCACCGTAGTTCAGAGAGGCGGCACGCACGTGGCTGTCCAAGAGATGTCCCGGGGTACCCATACCGCCGTCTGCGCCTGCGACGACTGCGCCCGGGAGGGGCACCGCCGCGCGGTCGCCGCGTTCCTGGAGAAGCGCGACGAGTTCGCCGCCGGCCAGGGGGTGCCGCCCGCCGTGGCCCACTCCCTCGGCGCCTCCCGCCAGTGGGTCTCCGACGAACTGGCCCTGTCCGCCCGCACGGTCGCCGAACGGGGCAGGGAGGCCGGGAACTCCTGGCTGTACCTGTTCTCCCGGCGGGCCGTCCTCGCCCTGTGGATCGCCGCCGGGGTGCTGCTGCTGGTCCAGGTCGGCACCGCGCTCGGCACCGGCTGGTCCACCGCCCGCACGGCCGGGCTGCTGGCCGCGCTGGTGCTGGCCGGGCTTCTGACCGTCGCCGCCCGCGCGCAGTCGCTGCGGGGCGGGCTGCTGGCCCCGCTGGTCGGCGAGGACAACCGGCTGTCCACCTCGAAGGCGGTGCCGAGCGCCTGGGTGGTGCTGACCGCGTTCGCGGCGCTGCTGCCCGCGCTGCGGCTGGCCGCCTCCTCGCCCGGGCCGGAGCGCGACGCCCTGTACCAGGGGTTCGCGCTGGAGCGGGCGCTGCCGCTGCTCGCGGTGGTCGCGCTGACGTCGGGGGTGGCGGTGCTGGTGCGCCGGGTGGTCTCCGTACGGATCATGGGGCAGCGGCTGCAGAAGCTGCCCGCGGACCGGCCGCGCGGGGTGGACCTGCTGACGGACGACGACGGCCGCGGCAGCTTCCCCGACGCGCAGTACGTCCTCGTCTCCACGGTGGTGCTGGCCTACGCGGCGGTGTCGCTGGCCCGCTTCCCCGAGCGGCTGCCGCAGCTGCCGTGGGCGCTGGCCCTGCTGGTGGCGCTGTCGGCGGCGGTGTACCTGGCGGCGAAGTACGCCGAGGGGAGCCGTCCGCTGGTGCTGTCGGTGGTCCGCAGGCGGGAGCCCGGCGACATCGACGCGGCGGTGCGGCCCGGCGACGACATCGAGATCCGGGGCGTGGGCTTCGTGCCGCCGGGGGCGCACACGCCGGAGATGCTGGCCCGGCTGGTGGTCCGGGTCGGCGCGGTCCACGTGCACGTTCCGCTGGTGCCGGTGGCGGGCGGGTTCGTGAACCCCTCGGACACGGTGCTCACCGTGCCGGTGCCCGCGGAGGTGGAGCCGGGCCGGGTCGACGTGCAGGTGGTGACCGCCGCAGGGGTGGAATCCAACCGCTGCGTCATCGACGTGGCCGAATGAAGCGGGTAGACATGGCTGCGTGAACCGAACTGACGTCCCTTCCGGTGTGCGGTCCACACCGTGGGGAGCACTCGCCTCCCGATACTCCCTCCTCCCGCTGCGGATCTTCCTCGGCGTGACCTTCGTCTACGCGGGCCTCGACAAGCTGACCACCGCGGGCTTCTTCGCCGCCTCCGGCCCCGGCTCGATCGGCGAGCAGATGCACGGCGTGCGCGACACCGCCGCGATCCCGGCCCTGGTGGACCTCACGCTGAACGCCCCCGCCGCCTTCGGCTACGCCATCGCCGTCGGGGAGCTCCTCGTCGGCCTGGGCGTGCTCGCCGGGCTGCTGACCCGGATCGCGGCCGCGGGCGGTGCGCTGATCTCGCTGAGCCTGTGGCTGACGGTGTCCTGGGCCGTGACCCCGTACTACTACGGCAACGACCTGGTGTACCTGATGGCCTGGCTCCCGCTGGTGCTGGCCGGGGCGCCCTACTGGTCCCTGGACTCCCTGATCCGGTCGCGCCGGTCCCGCCGTACGGCGTAGGTCACCAGCCCCACGAGGGCGGCCAGGGCCAGTCCGCCGAAGGCCATCGGCACGACCAGGAACCACGGCAGGTCGGTCTCGCCGGCCGCGTCGAGCAGGTACAGCACGCCCGCCGCGGTCAGCACCAGGCCGGCCAGCAGCCTTCCGGGCTGGAACTCATGACGCCGCACGGGCCACCTCCACCTGTCCCACACCCGCGTCCAGGTGCAGCTCGATCGTCCCGCCGGCCTCGGTGCCGGCGGCCGGGGGCAGGGTCGCCCGCCGGTTCTCGCCGCCGTTCTTGATCCGCACGGAGCGGTCCCCGGGCAGCTGGATGTCGCCCAGGTCGACGGAGACGTCGGCCTTCGCGGTGACCTCCCGGGGGACGATCACCTTCAGCCGGCCCGCCTCGATGGAGGCGCGGACCGACACGGTCGTGCCCTTCGGCACGTCCAGGCGGCTCAGGTCGAGCGTGGCCAGCCCCGTCCCGGAGGAGTACAGGGGCCGGACGTCGGCCACCGCCGCCGGACGCCAGTCGACGTTGTGCCAGTCGGTGCTCACCTCGCGCGGCAGGGCGGTGGCCGCCGCGAGCAGCCCGGCCGTGACCAGGCCCAGCAGGATCGTGCCGAAGCCGGTGCGGCCCTTGAGGGAGCTGACGGCCAGGCCCAGCCCGAACACGGCCAGCGCACACGCCAGCCCGACCTGGAGGGCGTGCCCCAGCGGGCTGCCGTGCCAGACGGAGGCCGTGCCGACACCGCCGGCCAGCAGGGCCAGCACGAAGATCCGGCCGCCGATCCCGCCGCGCCCCTGCCCGTGGGCGGGCGCGGGCCGCGGCTTCGCCGGGGCCGCACCGGGCGGCGTGCCGGGGCGGCCCTCGTCGTCGGCGCCGTCGTCGGGACCCCACAGGTAGCCGGAGGAGCCGACCGGGCCCGTGGTGCCGTCCTTGACCAGCGGATCGCGCCACCACGACGGGCTGCTCGGCGCGGGCGGCGCCTGCGTCTCCGGCGGCGCCGGGCGGTGCGTCCCGGGCGCCTCCGCCTCGGGGGCGGCGGCCGTGCGGCGGTGGCGCCGGGACCAGTACGCGGCCCCGCCGAGCGCCAGGATGACCAGGACCGAGAAGGCGCCCATCACCCCGTTGTCGAGCATCGACAGGAACAGGGCGCAGCCCACCAGGGCGCTGAACACCGCGGCCAGGGTGGACCCTTCGACGCGGCCCGTCAGCAGCTTGCGGCCCTCGCTGTCCTCCTCGCCCTCCAGGGGCAGCAGCAGCCAGGCGAAGCCGTAGAAGACCAGGCCGACGCCGCCCGTGACGGCGAGCACGCCGAGCACGATCCGGAACACCACCGGGTCCAGGTCGAAATACCGGCCCAGGCCGCCGCAGACGCCTGCGAGCACCTTGTCGCGCTTGCTGCGGCGCAGCAGCGGCCGGTCGGCGGGGGCCGGTGCCCCGGGATCGTCCCCCGGGCTCCGTCCGGAGGCGCCCCCGGGCGGGGCGTCGTGTACGTCGGTCATGGCTCCATGGTGACCGCCCGTCCGGCCGCCCGGCACCGGGCCCTACCCTGGCGCAACCCTGATATCCCCCCGACGGAACTGGGGGGATGCCCTGATGCCGCTCCCGGTCCCGGCATGTGACCCTTGGTGACATGCCCGCAGCAGCCGCCGCCCGTGCCCCGCACGCCCCCGACCCCGACGACCTCCCGCAGCGCAGGCTCTACCGCAGCGCCGACGGACGGATGCTCGGCGGAGTCGCGCGCGGCCTCGCCGGGCACCTCGGGCTGCCCGTCCTGTGGATCCGGCTCGCCTTCCTCGCCATGTTCATGTGGGGGGACGGGCTGGGGGTGCTGCTCTACGCCGCCTTCTGGGTCTTCGTCCCGCTCGGCGTCGGCGGAAGCACCGGACACCACTCCTTCTTCGAGACCCTCGCCGACGGCAGCCGGCGCCTGCGCAAGCCCGACAAGGGGGCGGTGTCCGGGCTGATCGCCCTCGCCGTCGGCGCGGGCATCTTCCTCTCCCAGCTCCGCGTCGGCGGCGCCAACGGCCGCTACGTCTGGCCCACCCTGCTCGTCGGGGCCGGCGTCGTCCTCGTGTGGCGGCAGGCCGACAACGCCCGCCGCGCCCACTGGAACCCCGCCGGCGCCCACCGTACGCGGATGCTCCCGCTCGCCCGGGCACTCGCCGGGGTGGTGCTCGTCGGCGTCGGCCTGACCGTCTTCATCGTCGTACGGGGCTCCGCCGCGCAGCTCGGCAACCTCCTGACCGCCGTCCTCGCCGTCCTCGTCGGCATCGCCCTGCTCGCCGGACCCTGGCTGATCCGGATGACCCAGGACCTCTCCGAGGAGCGGCTGATGCGCATCCGCGCCCAGGAGCGCGCCGAGGTCGCCGCCCACGTCCACGACTCCGTGCTGCACACCCTCACCCTGATCCAGCGCAACGCCGAGGACGTCGGCGAGGTCCGCCGCCTCGCCCGCGCCCAGGAGCGGGAGCTGCGCAACTGGCTGTACAAGCCCGAGGGCACCGGCAAGGACGAGGCCGAGGAGCCGGCCACCCTCGCCGAGGCCGTGAAGAAGGCCGCCGCCGAGGTCGAGGACCACCACGGCGTCCCGATCGAGGTGGTCGTCGTCGGCGACTGCCCGCTGGACGAGAAGCTGGGCGCGCAGATGCAGGCCGCGCGCGAGGCGATGGTCAACGCCGCCAAGTACGGTGGCGAGGGCGGCCCCGTCCAGGTGTACGCGGAGGTCGAGGGGCGCACGGTGTTCGTGTCCGTACGGGACCGGGGACCGGGCTTCGACATCGACGCGGTACCCGGCGACCGCATGGGCGTACGAGAATCGATCATCGGCCGGATGCAGCGCAACGGCGGGACCGCACGGCTGCGGTCCGCGCCCGACGGCGGCACGGAAGTCGAACTGGAGATGGAGAGGGTGGCGAACGCGGCATGACGGGCGTGACGGGCATGACCGAGGGCGGCGCGGTGGACGACGGGGCCAGGAGGGTCCGGGTGGTGCTCGTCGACGACCACCGCATGTTCCGCACCGGCGTACAGGCCGAGATCGGGGAGACGGCCCGCACCGGCGTCGAGGTCGTCGGTGAGGCCGCCGACGTGGACCAGGCCGTCACCGTGATCACCGCCACCCGCCCCGAGGTGGTCCTCCTCGACGTGCACCTGCCCGGCGGCGGCGGCGTCGAGGTGCTGCGCCGCTGCGCCCCGCTGATGGCGGCCGCCGAGAACCCGGTGCGGTTCCTGGCGCTGTCGGTGTCGGACGCCGCCGAGGACGTCATCGGGGTCATCCGGGGCGGCGCCCGCGGCTACGTCACCAAGACGATCACCGGCACCGACCTGGTGGACTCCGTCTTCCGGGTCCAGGACGGGGACGCGGTGTTCTCGCCGCGGCTGGCCGGCTTCGTCCTCGACGCCTTCGCCTCCACGGACGCACCGCCGGTCGACGAGGACCTGGACCGGCTCACCCAGCGCGAGCGCGAGGTGCTGCGGCTGATCGCGCGCGGGTACGCGTACAAGGAGATCGCCAAGCAGCTGTTCATCTCGGTCAAGACCGTCGAGTCGCACGTCTCGGCGGTGCTGAGGAAGCTCCAGCTCTCCAACCGGCACGAGCTGACCCGCTGGGCCACCGCCCGGCGCCTGGTCTGACCTGCGGGTGAACCGGGGGTGACACCCCGGGGCCGGGCCCCGGGGTGTGATCCACGACGCAGTGGGGGAGGGCAACCGGACGGCGGCGCGGCGGCCTCTTGGGTGGCGTGACGAGCCTGACGGGGACCCCTCTCTTCGCGACGGTGATCGGCCTGACGCTGATCGCCGTCGCCCTGCCGCTGACCGTGTGGAGCAAGGTCCGCGGCCCCGCCGCCGCGCGCCTGGCGGTCCGCGGGCTGATGGTGGTCTTCGCGCAGGTGACCGCCGTCGCCCTGGTGTTCGTCGCGGTCAACCGGGACATGAACTTCTACGCCTCCTGGGGCGACCTGATGGGCACCGGCAGCTACGTCCAGTCCGCCCCCGACCTCGGCGCCGACGGCATGGGCGGCAAGAAGGCCGAGCAGGTCAGGCAGGAGCCCAAGGTCCGCCAGGAGTTCCAGCCCGTCGACGGGCTCGGCGGACGCGTGAAGAAGACCGAGCTCGACGGCAGGATCTCCGGGGTCAAGGGCGACGTCATGGTGTGGCTGCCGCCGCAGTACGACGACCCCGCCTACAAGGACAGGAAGTTCCCCGTCGTCGAGCTGATCCCCGGCATACCCGGGACCGGCAAGTCCTGGTTCCAGGGGCTCAAGGCGCACGAGGTGCTGGAGCCGCTGATGAAGGAGGGCAAGGTCCAGCCCTTCGTCCTGGTCTCCCCGCGCGCCATGCTGCTGGGCAACGCCGACACCGGCTGCGCCAACCTCCCCGGCAAGGTCAACGCCGACAGCTGGTTCAGCGTCGACGTCCGCAAGATGGTCACCGACAACTTCCGCGTCTCCGACGAGCCCCGCACCTGGGGCGTGGCCGGCTACTCGGCGGGCGCCTACTGCGCGGCCAAGCTGGCCATCCTGCACCCCGACCGCTACGGCGCGGCCGTCTCCCTGTCCGGGTACAACGACCCCGGCCAGGAGCCCACCTCGCTGGTCGCCAAGGACCCCGAGCTGCGCCGCACCCACAACCTCAAGGAGCTGCTGAAGGCGCAGCCCGCGCCGCCGGCGGTGGCGCTGTGGATGTCGGGGGCCGAGCAGGACGGCTACCTGTCGGGCATGGACCTCAAGGGGCTCGCCCAGAACCCGACCACCGTGCACGCGGAGAAGGTCACCGGCGGCCACAACCTGGAGTCCTGGTCCAAGCAGCTGCCGCAGACCTTCGGCTGGCTCAGCCAGACCGTCAAGGCCCCCTAGGACCCTTCGCGGGCCTACGCCGGGCGGGAGGCGCCGGCCCAGGGCATCGAGTCGACCGGCGCGAGGCGGACCGTGGAGCCGGGGCGCGGGGCGTGGACGATCTGCCCGCCGCCGACGTACAGGCCGACGTGCGTGACGCCGGAGTAGTAGAACACCAGGTCGCCCGGGGCCAGCTGGTCGCGGGAGACCCGCCGGCCGGCGTTGATCTGGGTGTAGGTGGTGCGGGGCAGCGAGACCCCGGCCGCGCGCCAGGCCGCCTGGGTCAGACCCGAGCAGTCGAACGAGCCCGGCCCGGTCGCGCCCCAGACGTACGGCTTGCCGATCGCCCCGTACGCGAAGGCCACCGCGCGGGCCGCGCGCGAACCGTCGGCGGGGGCCGGGGCGCCGGTCCGCCCGGCGGGCACCGTCCCTCCGGGCCGGGCGGCGGGGGCGTCCGGGCCGCCGCCGTGCTGCGCCTCGTACGCGGCCCGCTCCTCGGCGCCGAGCCGGGCCAGCAGCCGCTGGGCGCCGGCCAGCCGGTCCTCGACGACGGCCTTCTGCCGGGCGAGCTCGTCCCGCCGGGCGCGGACCTCCTTCAGACTGCCGTCGGCCCGCGCGCGCAGCCGGCCGACCTCGTCGAGCCCGCGCCGTACGGAGGCCACCTCGGAGGCGGTCCGGTCGCCGGCCCGGGTGAGCAGGGAGGACCGTTCCAGGTAGTCCTGCGGATCGGTGGCGAGGGCCAGCTGGAGGGCGGGGCCGAGGCCGCCGCTGCGGTACTGGCCGGCCGCGACGGTGGCGAGGGCGCTGCGGGCGGCGCCGAGCCGTTCCTCCTTGCGGGCGGCCTCGTCCTGCAGGCCGGTCAGGGCCCGCTCGGCCTCGTCGGCCTTCACCTTCGCCCCGTTGTAGTTCTCCGTCGCCGCCTCGGCCTCCTCGTAGAGCCGGTCGACCTCCGCCTTGACCTGGGCGGGGGTCTGCTGCGGCTCGGCGTGCGAGGTGCCTTCGAAGGCGGTGGCGGTGGCAGCGCCCGCGAGGGCGAGGGTGGCGGCCGTCCGGACGGTGCCGCCGGAGAACGGGCGCTGCCTGGGCTTTCGATGACTGGCCACGGGGGCCTCACGTCCTTCCGTCGGTCCCGCAGGTCTCGGGGGAGGACGCTAAACCTGGAGGTCACGGCCGGATGACGAGTTGATCGGTACTGGCCCCGGGTGATCGCCGATGGCCGGACGGGACCGCTCAGTGCCAGAGGACGGCGATAAAGATATTGGCGACGGTCAGTCCGCCGACCGCGCCGAAGAGGCCCTTCTCGACGTGCTCCTCGTCGCGCTTGACGTAGACGAGCGCCAGGATCACGAAGAGGACCGCCAGCTTCACGCCGATCTTGACGTTGTTCAGCGGCGCGCCGTCGCCCATCTCGTGGAAGCCGACGAGCAGCACACCGGTGACGAGCATGGTCAGCGCGCCGTGCAGCATCGCGGGCACGAAGCGGGCGGTGCCGGCGCCCATCGCCTTCATCTGGGTGAGGAAACCGCCCAGCAGGGAGGCTATGCCGATGATGTGCAGGCCGACGAAGACGTGGGTGAGGACAGTCATGGCGCCGAGCCTACGGGGTGCCCTCCGCGGCCCCCCGTCCGGTCCCGGCGGCGGATTTCCCCGGGGCGGGACCGCCTGTCGGTCCCGGCCTCTAGACTCGGATGGCGATGAGCAGCCTCTTTGACGACAGCTTCCTGGCCGACCTCACCCCCTCCGACGAGGTCCCCCCGCCGCCCGAGGAGCACCACGCCCCCGAGGAGGGTGCGGACGACCTGTTCGGCGGCCGCTTCGACCTGCCCGCGGACCGGGACGCCTACTACCGCGACGGCGCCCCCCGGCCGGTCATCGACCCCGCGACCCTCCTGGACGGGCTGAACGAGCAGCAGGCCGCCGCCGTGGTGCACGCGGGCTCCCCGCTGCTCATCGTGGCCGGCGCCGGCTCCGGCAAGACCCGCGTGCTGACGCACCGCATCGGGCACCTGCTGTCCGCGCGCCACGTCCACCCGGGCCAGATCCTCGCGATCACCTTCACCAACAAGGCCGCGGCCGAGATGAAGGAGCGCGTCGAGAACCTGGTCGGCCCGCGCGCCAACGCCATGTGGGTCTCCACCTTCCACAGCGCGTGCGTGCGCATCCTGCGCCGCGAGTCCAAGCGCCTCGGCTTCACCTCCTCGTTCTCGATCTACGACGCCGCCGACTCCAAGCGCCTCATGGCGCTGGTCTGCCGCGACCTGGACCTGGACCCGAAGAAGTTCCCGCCCAAGTCCTTCAACGCCAAGATCTCGAACCTCAAGAACGAGCTCATCGACGAGGACGCCTTCGCCGCCCAGGCCGTCGACGGCTTCGAGAAGACCCTCGCCCAGGCGTACGCGATGTACCAGGGCCGGCTGCGCGAGGCCAACGCCCTCGACTTCGACGACATCATCATGACCACGGTCCACCTCCTCCAGGCCTTCCCGGACGTGGCCGAGCACTACCGGCGGCGCTTCCGCCACGTCCTGGTCGACGAGTACCAGGACACCAACCACGCCCAGTACACCCTCGTGCGCGAGCTGGTCGGCCCCGGCTACCCGGACCTGCCGCCCGCCGAACTGTGCGTGGTGGGCGACGCCGACCAGTCGATCTACGCCTTCCGCGGCGCGACCATCCGCAACATCCTCCAGTTCGAGGAGGACTACAAGGACGCGACGACGATCCTGCTGGAGCAGAACTACCGCTCCACCCAGACGATCCTCTCCGCCGCCAACGCCGTCATCGAGCGCAACGAGAACCGCCGCGCCAAGAACCTGTGGACCCAGGCCGGCACCGGCGCGGGCATCACCGGCTACGTCGCCGACACCGAGCACGACGAGGCCCAGTTCGTCGCCGACGAGATCGACCGGCTGACGGACGCGGGCGACGCCAAGGCCGGCGACGTCGCGATCTTCTACCGGACCAATGCCCAGTCCCGCGTGTTCGAGGAGATCTTCATCCGCGTCGGACTGCCCTACAAGGTCGTCGGCGGCGTCCGCTTCTACGAGCGCAAGGAGGTCCGGGACGTCCTGGCCTACCTGCGCGTCCTGGCCAACCCCGAGGACAACGTCCCGCTCCGCCGCATCC
The DNA here is from genome assembly GCF_042884105.1 of Streptomyces sp. NPDC058157. Classification (NCBI taxonomy): domain Bacteria; kingdom Bacillati; phylum Actinomycetota; class Actinomycetes; order Kitasatosporales; family Streptomycetaceae; genus Streptomyces; species Streptomyces sp. NPDC058157. Next base: position 4,340 of record NZ_JBHVUQ010000106.1, on the reverse strand, counting down.
TCAACGTGCCCAAGCGCGGCATCGGCGAGCGCGCCGAGGCGATGATCGACGCCCTCGCCCTCCGCGAGAAGATCACCTTCCCGCAGGCCCTGCGCCGGGTGGACGAGGCCTTCGGCATGGCCGCCCGCTCCACCAACGCCGTCAAGCGGTTCAACACCCTGATGGAGGAGCTGCGCACCATCGTCGACTCCGGCGCCGGCCCGGCCGTGGTGCTGGAGGCGGTCCTGGAGCGTACGGGCTACCTCGCCGAGCTCCAGGCCTCGACCGACCCGCAGGACGAGACCCGGATCGAGAACCTCCAGGAACTCGCCGCCGTCGCCCTCGAATTCGAGCAGGCGAGGGACGAGGACAGCCCGGGCACCCTGGCCGAGTTCCTGGAACAGGTCGCGCTCGTCGCCGACTCCGACCAGATCCCGGACGAGGACCCGGACGGTTCGGGCGTCATCACGCTGATGACCCTGCACACCGCCAAGGGCCTGGAGTTCCCGGTGGTCTTCGTGACCGGCATGGAGGACGGGGTCTTCCCGCACATGCGCGCGCTGGGCCAGACCAAGGAGCTGGAGGAGGAGCGCCGGCTCGCCTACGTCGGCATCACCCGCGCCCGCGAGCGGCTGTACCTGACCCGCTCCAGCATGCGCAGCGCCTGGGGCACCCCCTCGTACAACCCGCCCTCGCGGTTCCTGGAGGAGATCCCGGCCGAGTACCTCCAGTGGAAGCGCACGGGCGCCGCGCAGAAGCCGGCCGGCCCGATGCGCGGCTCCGGCTACGGCTCGTCTTCGTCCGGCTCGGGGAAGACCTCGTTCGGGACCTCGCCCGAGGCCTTCCTGTCCTCCTCGCGCTCCCGCTCGTCCGGCCCCTCCGGGTTCGCGACGCGCCGCGCCACCGACAAGCCGGTCATCGCGCTGGCCGTCGGGGACCGCGTCACGCACGACCAGTTCGGCCTGGGCACGGTCATGGAGGTCCGGGGCGCCGGCGCGGACGCGCAGGCCACCATCGACTTCGGGGACGACAAGCCCAAGCGCCTGCTGCTGCGCTACGCGCCGGTGCAGAAGCTCTGAGCCCTGCGGGCAGGGCCTAGGTCGGGTCCAGGTCGTGGCTGCGCAGCCAGGCCAGGGGGTCGATGGCGGAGCCGCCACCGGGCCGTACCTCGAAGTGGAGGTGCGGGCCGGTGGAGTTGCCGGAGTTGCCCGAGTAGGCGATGACGTCGCCGGCCTTGACCTGCCCGGACCGGATCTTGGTGCTGCTGAGGTGGCAGTACCAGGTCTCGGTGCCGTCGGGGGAGGTCAGGATGGCCATGTTCCCGTAGGCGCTGTTCCACTGGGTGCGCATGGTGCCGTCGGTGGCGGCCATGACCGGGGTGCCGTAGGAGACCGGGAAGTCGATGCCGGTGTGCACGGACATCCACATGCCGCCGGCCTGGCCGAACATGGCGCTCAGGCCGTGCTGGGTGACGGGGATGGCGAACTTGGGGCGGGCCGCCTCCTTGGCCGCCGCCTCCTCGGCCCGCTTCTTCTTCTCGTCTTCCTGACGCTGCTTGAGGTCGATCCGCTCCTGGGTGCGGCTCGCGCGGTCGGCGAAGTCGCCGGCGTCGGCGCTCAGGGCGGTCAGCTGCGTGTCGAGCTTGTTGTTCGCCGCGACCGGCTTCACCGAGGACGGGTCGGGGGCGGCCATCGTCGTCGTGTCCTGGGACGGCTCGTCGCCGCCGGTGAGTCCGCTGACGGAGGCGGCGGCGACTCCCGCGACGCCCATCACGCAGACGGAGGGCACGGCCACGGTCAGCAGGGCGGACCGCTTGGCCGGCGTACGGCGCCGGGCGCTGCCCGCCTTCTCCTTGCCGCCGCCCTTGGCCGCGCCGCGGCCACCGGCCCGGCGCGCCGAACGCGGCTCGGCGACGGGGACGTCGGAGGCGAGGGGCACCATCTGCGTGGGCAGGTCGTGCACCTCGTCGCCGAACTGCGGCTCGTCGTCCGCGACGGGGAAGGCCGGGCCGAGCGGCTCGAAGACGGAGGTCTCGTCGTCGGCGTAGACGTCGGCGACCGGCTCGCCCGTCTCACCGCCGCCGGCGCTGTTCCACGCGGTGGCGGCGTAGGCACCGGTGTCGTGCGCGTTCCCGTGCCCGTTCCCGTAGCCGGAGAAGTCCCACTGCCCGGTCTGCTCGGAGCCGGAGGTGTCGTACCCGAGCGGGGCCGACGCGTAGTCGGCCGTCGCGGCGGCGGAGTTCGCGGAGTCCCAGGCGCTCGCGTCCCAGGAGCCGGTCGCGTCCTCGGGGACGGTCTGGGCGGGGACGCTGGAGAGGTAGTCCTGCTGCGCGGTCCACGCGGTGGTGTCGTAGGCACCGGTGTCGGCGGACGACGGGGCGTACGCGCCGTAGGCGTCGTAGCCCGCATAACTGCCGGACGAGGCGTAGTCCGTGACGTACTGATAGCCCTGACCCTGCGTTTCATAGGAAACGTATGCCTGGTCACCAGCGAAAGTGGTGGTGGAAAGGCCGTCGTACCCGGTTTCGGGGTACTGGCCCGACGTCGGGCGGTCGTTCACCAACTTCTCTTTCGCCTCGGCAGTGGGGGCCTGGGTGGCCGGGGAACTCGAGGTTCACCGGAGGAGAGCAGTGGCGTGACTGTACCCGGCGGTTACTCGCCTCGACAATCTTCGGCGGGTTTCGAGCTCGCGGGAACCGGGCATTCGGCCGCCTTTCGGTCGCGGGAAGACCGACCCTTGGCCTTGAGTTCGAAATTCGTTCGACTCGCGATCATCCGGTGTTGTAGGCGAACGCGAGCAGCTCCGGGGGCTCAGACGACCATGCCCTCCCCTTCGGTTCCGGCCGCCGGCGCCTTCCTCACGGGCTCCTCCGCGGCGCCCGTGCCCCCGGCGTCGCGCACCGGACCGTCGAGGGCCCGGCGGACGGCGGTGACGACGGCGGGATGCACCGGAAGGGCGAGGTGCCCGATCCCGGTGACCTCGACGTTCGTCGCGTCCAGGTCGGGGTGCTCGATCCGGGCCGTGCCGGGCGGGGCCATCAGGGCGTCGAACGCGCTCCAGAACGCCACGCACCGGGTCCGGCAGCCGGGCGCGGGGGCGCGCAGCTCCTCCATCACGGGGGAGTCCGGGCGCATCTGGCGGACCAGCGGATGGGCGTCCATGAAGGGGGCGACACGGGTCCCGCCGTGCGGGGTGCCGAGGGTGACCAGCGTCCGCACCCGGGCGTCGCCGCCGAGCCGCTGCACGTAGTACCGCCCGACGAGCCCGCCCAGGCTGTGGCCCACCAGGTCCACCCGCTCCTGACCGCTGCGCTCGCACAGCTCCTCGACGCGCCGGGCCAGGTGGCGGGCGGTGACGCGCAGGTCGAGGGTGAGGGGGGAGTAGTTGTACGTCTCCACGCGCCGCCGGCCGCCGGCCCCGAGGGCGCGGCGCAGCAGGACGAACACCGACCGGTTGTCGGTGAACCCGTGCAGCAGCAGGACGGGCGGCAGTTGCCCCGGCGGTGGTCCGCCGCCCCCGCCCGGTATGCGCTCCTCCCGGACTCCGCTCGGGTAGAGGAGCATGTGCCCGGCGAGCACCAGCGCCTCGAGGACGGCGGCCCGCAGGGCGGCCCCCGAGCGCGGGACGGGCAGAGGTGCGAACGTCAGCCCCATCGACGGCCTCCCCTGGACCTCTTGGGTACGGGGCCGTGCCGGCTGCCGAAGTGGCCCCGCCACCGTGCCGTGCGGCTGTCGGCGCGGTGGCGGGGCGACTGGGCGAGGTGAATCAACGGCGTCCCACGTGTGATTTCCCCCTCCCCGTTGACCGTGAAACGGTGCCGTGCGCAATGCTGTACTTAACGTTCGTTCACTCGGGAGGCAGTGCGATGGGTGTGACCGGTCCGATCCGTGTGGTGGTGGCCAAGCCGGGTCTCGACGGCCACGACCGCGGGGCCAAGGTGATCGCGCGGGCGCTGCGGGACGCGGGTATGGAGGTCATCTACACGGGCCTGCACCAGACCCCCGAGCAGATCGTCGACACCGCGATCCAGGAGGACGCCGACGCCATCGGCCTCTCGATCCTCTCGGGCGCGCACAACACGCTGTTCGCGCGGGTGCTGGACCTGCTGAAGGAGCGGGACGCGGAGGACATCAAGGTCTTCGGCGGCGGGATCATCCCGGAGGACGACATCGCTCCGCTGAAGGAGAAGGGCGTCGCGGCGATCTTCACCCCGGGCGCGACGACGACGGAGATCGTCGACTGGGTCAACACGAACGTCCGCCAGGCGTAACCGCTCCGGGCGCCCGCCGCGCGGGCTGGATTGCCCGCAGGGCAATTCCAGCCCCGCCGGCGTTTGAGGCGCGGGGGTCTGGGGGCGGAGC
>NZ_JBHVUQ010000105.1:0-26389 GCF_042884105.1 Streptomyces sp. NPDC058157 | reverse complement strand
GGGTAGGGGACCTCGCCCCGCGCAGCGGCACACCCGGGTCCGCGCCCGGCGCAACAAGCGGCCACCCCGCCGGGGCGGCCCGACACGTCACAGCACCCCCTCCGGAGGAGACATGCAGATCGCCGTCCTGCTCTACGACCGCTTCACCGCCCTCGACGCCATCGGCCCCTACGAGACCCTCAGCCGCCTCGAAGGCGCCGAGACCGTCTTCGTGGCGGAGCACAAGGGCCCCGTGCGCACCGACAACGGCGCGGCCGTCCTCGTCGCCGAGAAGTCGCTCGACGAGGTGCCCCGCCCCGACATCGTCATCGTCCCCGGCGGCCCGCACCCCGAGGTGGAGATGAAGAACCCCGCCGTCCTCGACTGGCTCCGCTCCGTGGACGCCACCACCACCTGGACCACGTCCGTCTGCACCGGCTCGCTGCTCCTGGCCGCCGCCGGCCTGCTCGACGGGCGCCGGGCGACCAGCCACTGGCTGTACCTGGACCACCTGGCCCCCTTCGGGGCCGAGCCCACCGGCGAGCGGGTGGTCTTCGACGGCAAGTACGTCACCGCCGCCGGGGTCTCCTCCGGCCTGGACATGGGGCTCGGCCTGCTCGGCCGGATCGCCGGGGACGCCTACGCCCAGACCGTGCAGCTGATGTGCGAGTACGACCCCCAGCCGCCCTACGACGCCGGCTCCCCGGCCAAGGCCCCGGCCGAGATCGTCGCCCGGCTGCGCTCCGCCAACCCCCTGACGGCTAAGCCCCAGCCGGGCCGGGACGCCAGCTGAACACCGGGTCACGGCGTTCCAGGAAGGCGGCGACCCCCTCCGCGGTGTCGCCGCTCGCGGCCGCCTGGGCGCTCCAGTACGCGTCCCGGTCGGTGCGCCCGTCCGCGAACTCCTTCGCCGCGGCCTGCGTCAGCCGCGAGCGCGCGGTGAGGGTCCGGGTGAACTCCGCCACCCGCTCGTCCAGTTCGCCGGCCGGCAGCAGCTCGTTCAGGAACCCGGCCCGCAGCGCGGTCTCCGCCCCGATCAGCTCGGCCGAGAACAGCAGGTACTTGGCCCACGCCGGGCCCACCAGCGAGGCCAGCCGGCGGGTGGAGGAGGCCGGGTAGACGATGCCCAGCTTCGCCGGGGTCACCCCGAACCGCGCGCCCTCCTCCGCGAACCGCAGGTCGCACGCCGCCGCCAGCTGGCTGCCGCCGCCCACGCAGAAGCCGCGGACCGCCGCCACCGTCGGCTGGGGGAACGCGGCCAGGGCCTCCTCGGCCGCCACCGCCAGGGCCTGCGGGTCCTCGTCCCCGGTGAGGGAGGAGATGTCGGCGCCGGCGCAGAAGGTCGCACCGGCTCCGGTCAGGACCAGCACCCGTACGGCCGGGTCGGCGGCCAGCTCCGCCAGCAGCTCCGGCAGGGCGCGCCACATGGCGGCCGTCATGGCGTTCCGCTTGGCGGGGTGGGAGAGGGTGACCGTGGCCACCCCGTCGGCGACCGTGTGGCGGAGGGCTGCTTCCCGGGCTGCGTCCATGCGCCGGATGCTATCCCGGGGCGACGATCCTATGATCAAGGGGACTCCGTCCCCCGGGGGGTGCGAGGAGGTGGCCCGCCCATGGGCGTCGACCGGAAGGCCGAGCGGAAGGCCGAGCGGAAGCAGCAGCCGCAGCAGCAGGAGAAGAAGAAGCTCGGCCGCAGCTTCGGGCTGCTGGCGCTCCTCGGTGTGGTCCTGGTGCTGGCGGGGCTGGTGGGCCTCGTCTACGCCGGGGTGGCCACCCTGACCTCGATGTTCCTCTTCGGCTGGCTGCTGCTGGTCGGCGGGCTGGTCGGTCTCGTCCAGGCGGTCCAGTCGCGCCGGAGCAACTACTTCTGGCTGGCGGTCATCGTCGCCGCGGTCAACCTCGCCGCCGGGTTCGTGATCCTGCGCCGGCCCGAGGCGAGCGCCGAGGCGCTGACCATGTTCGCCGCGCTGCTGTTCCTCACCGGAGGGGTGTTCCGGCTCGCGGGCTCCCTGGTGGTGCGCGGACCCAACTTCGGGCTGTCCCTGATCCAGGGCGCCTTCGGGATCCTGCTCGGCATCCTGATCCTGTGGGGGTGGCCCGGCAGCAGCCTGTACGTGATCGGGACCTTCTTCTCCCTGGCGCTGCTGTTCGACGGGCTGAGCCTGGTGGCGGTGGGCATGGGCGCCCGGCGGATCCTGGGTCTGGTCAGGGAAGACACGGTGAGCGGGCAGGACACGGCAGCCGCTGCCAAGCGGAGCGTGGCGGATCAGGAACAGTCCAACAACTGACTCCGTCATACGCCGACGGTCAGAAAGTGTCCGATTGCTGCTGACTTCTGGTCAGCGGAGCGGTCCGGACCAGACGGCTCGCCACTCTTGACGCGTGGAGACGATCGAGCGTGAAGACGGGGGCCGGAACATGGACGACAGCGGGAGCATCCCGCAGGCCAGGGGAGGTGAGACGGCGGCTCCGGCCGACCCCCTCATGTACGAGGGGGTGTGGCGTTTCACCGCGCCGGCGGTAGAAGAATCCGTTCCGCAGGCCCGCCGGGCGGTCCGCGACCTGCTCGGCCGCCAGGGGGTGCCGGCCTCGCAGGACCTGGTGTACTCCCTGCTGCTGATCGTCTCCGAGCTGGTGACGAACTCGGTCCGGCACGCCGCCCTGCTCTCCCCGGAGGTGGCCGTCGAGGTGGCCGTGGGCCCGGAGTGGGTGCGGGTGGCCGTCGAGGACGACCACCCGTACCGGCCCAAGGCGCTCGAGGCCGACTTCGGCCAGACCGGCGGCCGGGGCCTGCTCCTGGTCCGCGAGGTCACCCTGGAGGCCGGCGGGGTGTGCGACGTCGAGCACACCTCCACCGGCGGCAAGGTGATCTGGGCCGCCCTGCCGCTCAAGGCCCCGGCCCGGCCCCTCTGAGACCCCGGGCCCGCCGCCCACCGGGCCCCGCACCGCACCCGAACGGCGCAGCGGCTACCAGCCGGCCGCGTCGCCGGTCAGTTCGCGGATCGCGGGACGCGCGGCGTCGAGCACCGTCATGAACCAGGCCGAGAACGGCGCCTCCGCGTGCCGCTTCGCCAGCTCCTCGGCCGTGACGAAGGCGGTGTCGCCGACCTCCTCCGGATCCGGGTGGAGCGAGGCCTGGGCGAGTCCCACGAACAGGTGGTTGTACTCCTGCTCGACCAGGCCCGAGGCCGGGTCCGGGTGGTTGTAGCGCACCGTCCCCGCCTGCGCGAGCAGGGAGGGCGAGAGCCCCAGCTCCTCGTGGGTGCGCCGGGCGGCCGCCGCGAACGGGGACTCGCCGGGGTACGGGTGACCGCAACAGGTGTTCGACCAGACGCCGGGGGAGTGGTACTTCCCGAGGGCGCGCTGCTGGAGCAGCAGCCGGCCCTGCTCGTCGAAGAGGAACACGGAGAACGCCCGGTGCAGCAGACCGGGGGCCTGATGGGCGGAGAGCTTCTCCGCCGTGCCGATGGTGTTGCCGGACTCGTCGACCAGCTCGAGCATGATCGGTTCTTGAGCGCCGGTGCCGGCGGACGCGCTGTTGTCGGCGTCAGTGGCTGATGTGGTCGGCATACCCATCCTTCGCTTCGGACTTCGGTCTTCAGTCTGCCGTACAAAAGGGGCTTGTCCCCACTTCGGTCATCCGCGCATGTCCGGCCCCCGCCGCGTGGTAACGGCGGGGGCCGGACGGCCCGTCAGGGCCTCAGACGCCGAAGGGGGCCGGATACCCGATCGTGCCCGCGGGCACCGGAACGGAATCGTCCAGCACCAGCGCCGTCATCGCCTCGTCCGGCACCTCGAACGGGGCCCGGATCCCGTAGCGCGAGGCCGGGACGAACCCGAAGCGCGGGTAGTACGACGGATGCCCCAGGACCAGCACCAACGCCTCCCCCCGCGCCGCGGCGGCCGCGAGCAGCGCCCGTACCACCGCGCTGCCCGCGCCCGAGCGCTGGAGCGCCGGATCGGCCGCCACCGGCGCGAGCGCGAGCGCCGGCGCGCCGTCCACCGTGCAGCGGGTCAGCAGGGCGTGCGCCGCCACCGACCCGTCCGGGCCCTCGGCCACGTACGACAGCCCCGGGAGCCAGGACCCGTCGGCGCGCAGCGCGTCCACGAGATCAGCCTCCAGCGGGGTCTCGAAGGCCGCCAGGTTGACGGCCCGCACGGCCGCCGCGTCGGCGGCGGTCTCGGGCCGGGTCCGCCAGCGGGTCCCGTCCGGGTCCGGGTCCCCGGCGGTCACCGGGGCCAGCACCCAGCCCCGGTAGCCGTACTCGTGCCCGTGCCGCTCCCGTACGGCGAGCTCCTGGCGGACGCCGGCCAGCGCGGCCGCCTCGGCGGGGGTGGCGGCGACGGCCGCCGCGGCCCGCTCGCCGAGCGGCCCGTAGTACTCCGCCCAGTCGGAGTCCGGCTGGAGGACGTCGCCCAGCAGCCGGTAGCCGGCCGCCTGGACGGCCGCGGTGTTGCGGGCGGTGGAGCGCAGCGGGTACTGCGGGTCCCAGAAGGCGCGGGCCCCGGCCGAGGGGTCCCCGGCGGTCCACTCGCATTCGCTGAGCACGAGCCGGCCGCCGGGGGCGAGGAGCCGCTTCCACTCGGTCAGCGCCCGGTCGAAGCCGAGGACAAAGGCGGAGCCCTCCGCCCAGACGAGGTCGAAGGAGCCGTCCTCGAAGGGCAGCGCGCCCATGTCGGCGCGCACCGCGCGGACCCGTCCGTCGAGGCCCCGGGCCTCGGCGGCGGAGCGCAGCTCCTCCAGGAACGGCTCGTGGAGGTCGACGGCGGTCACCTCGGCGCGGCCCGCCCCGCCCGCCTCGGCGGCGAGGAGCAGGGCGCTGCGGCCCGGACCGCAGCCGATGTCGAGGACGCGCGGCCGCTCGGGCAGCGGTCCGCACAGGGACAGCAGGTGCCGGGTGGTGGTGTCGGAACCGGGGGACTGCCGGGGCAGCCCGCGGTGCAGCTCCATGAAGGCCGCGAAGACCTCGTCGGCGGAGCTGTGGTCGTGGGTGTTGCTGGTGGTGTCGGTCAACGTGAACCCTTGAACGGGGGGCTCCGGCCGACGGGGCCTGTCGCCGTGATCAGGCGTGGATCAGACCCGGCCGGACGCCCGGGAAGACGGGGAGACGTACCGGAGTTCGCTGCGCGCGGCAGCGAGCGCTGCGACGGTCATCAATCCACCTCTTCCACGTTCCGAACCGGCGTCCACCTTAACATCCGTCCGCAAACCGGACGGATGGGGGCCGAACGGCTGATGAATGCCGTCTTCCATTCATCCGATAGCCTCTGCCGACAGCCGCAGCCGCCGTGCCGCCGCGCTTTCTGCCGCCGCCCACCAGGCGCCCGCCCGGAATGTTCGTTGCAAGGAGTGAGTCCGTCTGTCGACCGTCATCCTCACCGGCCTGCCGGTCCCCGGATCACCGCTTGAAGACGAGCTCCGTTCGCTCGGTTTCGACGTGCGCCCGGTCCCCGCTCCCGAAGACGCCCCCGAAGCGCTGGCCGGCGTGCCCGCCGGGCAGCGGGTGGCCGTCGTCGACAGCGGCTTCGTCGGGCACCCGCACGCGCTGCGCCTGGCCCTGACCGACCCGCGCTTCGAGGCCTGCGCCGTGACCGGCGCCTTCGCCGTCCAGCCCGGCGCCCGGGCCGCCCTGGAGCGGGCCGCGGCGCTCGCCCCGGACGGCGAGGGCCCCTACGCGGACCGGCTCGCCGCCGCCGTCGAGGCCTCCGGGACCACCGTCCAGCGGCCCGAGCTCGGCACCCTCGTCGCCGCCGTGCCCGCCGGGGAGGCGGAGCGCGCCGAGGCCCTGGCCGCCGTGGCGGCCGTGGACGACGAGGCCGTACGGCTGCGCAGCGCGGTCAAGGCCCGCGACGGGTTCTTCACCACCTTCTTCATCAGCCCGTACTCGCGCTACATCGCCCGCTGGTGCGCGCGCCGCGGTCTGACCCCCAACCAGGTCACCACCGCCTCCCTGCTCACTGCGCTGCTCGCGGCGGGCTGCGCCGCCACCGGCGAGCGCTGGGGCTACGTCACCGCGGGCGTGCTGCTGCTCGTCTCCTTCGTCCTGGACTGCACCGACGGGCAGCTCGCCCGCTACTCGCTCCAGTACTCGACGATGGGCGCCTGGCTGGACGCGACCTTCGACCGGGTGAAGGAGTACGCCTTCTACGCGGGCCTCGCGCTCGGAGCGGCCCGGAACGGGGACGACGTCTGGGCGCTCGCGCTCGGCTCGATGATCCTGATGACCTGCCGGCACGTGGTCGACTTCTCCTTCAACGAGGCCAACCACGACGCCACGGCCAACACCAGCCCCACCGCCTCCCTCTCCGGCCGGCTCGACAGCGTCGGCTGGACCGTCTGGGTCCGGCGGATGATCATCCTGCCGATCGGCGAGCGCTGGGCGATGATCGCGGTCCTCACGGCGGCGACCACCCCCCGGATCGTCTTCTACGCCCTGCTGGCCGGCTGCGCCTTCGGCGCGCTCTACACCACCGCCGGACGCGTCCTGCGCTCGGTGACGCGCAAGGCGAAGCGGACCGACCGGGCGGCCAAGGCCCTGGCCGACCTCGCCGACTCGGGACCGCTCGCCGGGCTGGTCGCCTCGCACCCGCTGCGCGGCCTGCGCCTGCCCTTCGCGGTGCTGGGCGCGGTCGTGGTGGTCGGAGCCGCCTGCTACGAGCCGTTCGGCAGCCCGGTCGTCGTCTTCGCCGCCCTGCTGTACGTCGTGCTCAGCGGTGACGCCGTGGGCGCGCCGCTGCGCGGCCCGCTGGACTGGCTGCTGCCCCCGCTGTTCCGGGCCGCCGAGTACACCACCGTCCTCGTCCTGGCCGTCAAGGCGGACGTCCCGGGGGCCCTTCCGGCCGCATTCGGACTGGTCGCGGCGGTCGCCTACCATCACTACGACACGGTCTACCGCATCCGCGGTGGCTCGGACGCCCCCCCGCGCTGGCTGGTGTGGACGACGGGCGGCCACGAGGGCAGGGTCCTGCTGACCACGGCTCTGGCCGCCGTCCTCACCCGTGACGCGTTCCCCGTCGCGCTCACGGCCATGGCCGTGTTCGTGGCCGTGGTCGTGCTCGTGGAGAGCATCCGTTTCTGGGTCTCCGCCGGAGCACCCGCCGTACACGACGAAGGAGAACCCGCATGATCGGCCTTGTCCTCGCTGCCGGTGCCGGACGCCGTCTGCGTCCCTACACCGACACCCTGCCCAAGGCCCTCGTGCCCGTCGGCCCCGAGGGGCAGGAGGACAGCCTCACCGTCCTCGACCTGACCCTGGGCAACTTCGCCGAGGTCGGTCTGACCGAGGTCGCGATCGTCGTCGGCTACCGCAAGGAGGCCGTGTACGAGCGCCGCGAGGCGCTGGAGGCCAAGTACGGGGTCAAGATCACGCTGATCGACAACGACAAGGCCGAGGAGTGGAACAACGCCTACTCCCTGTGGTGCGCGCGTGACGTCCTCAAGCAGGGCGTGATCCTCGCCAACGGCGACACCGTCCACCCGGTCTCCGTCGAGAAGACCCTCCTCGCCGCCCGCGGCAACGGCCAGAAGATCATCCTCGCCCTCGACACGGTCAAGAACCTGGCCGACGAGGAGATGAAGGTCGTGGTCGGCGGCGCCGAGGGCGTGCGGAAGATCACCAAGCTGATGGAGCCGGCCGACGCGACCGGCGAGTACATCGGCGTCACCCTCATCGAGCCGGAGGCCGCCGAGCAGCTGGCCGAGGCCCTGAAGACCACCTTCGAGCGCGACCCCGACCTCTACTACGAGGACGGCTACCAGCAGCTCGTGAACGACGGCTTCACCATCGACGTGGCCCCCATCGGCGACGTGAAGTGGGTCGAGATCGACAACCACGACGACCTCGCCAAGGGCCGGACGATCGCATGCCAGTACTGACGCGGCTGATCCCCTCGCCGGTCGTCGTCGACATCAGCCGGGGCGCGATGGACAAGCTGGACGGCATCCTCGCCGACCAGCGGATCTCCGCGTCCGGCCGGCTCGCGATCGCGATCAGCGGGGGCTCCGGGCAGGCGCTGCGCGCCCGTCTGGAGCAGGCCCTGCCGCACGCCGACTGGTACCCGGTCGTCGACGGCACCATCGACTCGGCGGTCAAGCTCGCCGACGACATAAAGGGCCGCCGCTACGACGCCGTCGTGGGCCTGGGCGGCGGCAAGATCATCGACGTGGCGAAGTACGCCGCGGCGCGGGTCGGGCTGCCCATGGTGGCCATCGCCACCAACCTCTCCCACGACGGCATCTGCTCCCCGGTGTCCATCCTGGACAACGACAACGGCCGGGGCTCCTACGGCGTGCCCACGCCGATCGCCATGGTCATCGACCTCGACGTGATCCGCGAGGCGCCCACGCGCTTCGTGCGCGCCGGCATCGGCGACGTGATCTCCAACATCTCGGCCATCGCCGACTGGGAGCTCTCGCACAAGATCACCGGTGAGGCCGTGGACGGCCTGGCCGCGGCCATGGCCCGCACCGCGGGGGAGTCCGTGCTGCGCCACCCCGGCGGCTGCGGCGACGACGAGTTCCTCACCGTGCTCTCCGAGGCCCTCGTGCTCTCCGGCATCGCCATGTCGATCAGCGGCGACAGCCGCCCCTCGTCCGGCGCCTGCCACGAGATCAGCCACGCCTTCGACCTGCTCCACCCCGGGCGCTCCGCGCTCCACGGCGAGCAGGTCGGCATCGGCGCCGCCTTCGCCATGCACCTGCGCGGCGCCCGCGAGCAGTCCGGGCTGTTCGTCGAGGTGCTGCGCCGCCACGGCCTGCCCGTGCTGCCCGAGGAGATCGGCTTCAGCGCCGACGAGTTCGTCGCGGCCGTGGAGTACGCCCCCCAGACCCGCCCGGGACGGTTCACCATCCTGGAGCACCTCAACCTGTCCGCAGCCGAGATCAGGGACGCTTACGCCGACTATGCCCAGACCATCCGTAGCTGAACTGCGCCCCGTCGTTCACCCGGCGGGCGTCAAGGACCGGCGCAGTGGCGAGCACTGGGGCGGCCGCCTCTACATGCGCGAGATCTCCCTGCGCATCACCCGCCTGCTGGTCACCACCAAGGTCACGCCCAACCAGCTGACCTACGTGATGACCCTGAGCGGTGTCCTGGCCGCGCCGGCCCTGCTGGTGCCGGGCGTCTGGGGCGCCGTCCTCGGGGTGCTCGCCGTCCAGGGCTACCTGCTGCTCGACTGCGTCGACGGCGAGGTCGCCCGCTGGAAGAAGCAGTTCTCGCTCTCCGGCGTCTACCTGGACCGCGTCGGCGCCTACCTGTGCGACGCGGCGGTCCTCGTCGGCTTCGGGCTGCGCGCCGCCGACCTGTGGGGCGGCGGCCGGATCGACTGGCTGTGGGCCTTCCTGGGCACCCTCGCGGCCCTCGGCGCGATCCTGATCAAGGCCGAGACCGACCTGGTCGGCGTCGCCCGCCACCAGGCGGGCAAGCCCGTGGTCCAGGAGTCCGCCGCCGAGCCGCGCTCCTCCGGCATGGCCCTGGCCCGCCGGGCCGCCGCCGCGCTGAAGTTCCACCGCCTGGTCCTCGGCATCGAGGCCTCGCTGCTCATCCTGGTGCTGGCGGTCCTCGACCAGGTCCGCGGCGACCTGTTCTTCTCCCGCCTCGGTGTCGCCGTACTGGCCGGCATCGCGCTGCTGCAGACGGTGCTGCACCTGGTGTCCATCCTCGTGTCGAGCAGGCTGCGGTGAGCGCCCCGCTGCGCGTCGGCGCGGTGATCATCACCATGGGCAACCGCCCCGACGAGCTGAAGGCGCTGCTGGACTCGGTGGCCCGCCAGGACGGCGACCCCGTCGAGGTGGTCGTCGTCGGCCAGGGCGTCGAGGTCACCGGCCTCCCCGAGGGCGTCCGGACCGTGCACCTCCCGGAGAACCTGGGCATCCCAGGCGGCCGCAACGTCGGCATCGAGGCCTTCGGCCCCGGCGGCCGCGACGTGGACGTCCTGCTCTTCCTCGACGACGACGGGCTCCTGGAGCGCACCGACACCGCCGAGCTGTGCCGGCAGGCCTTCGCCGAGGACCCGGAGCTGGGGATCGTCAGCTTCCGCATCGCCGACCCGGACACCGGGGCGACCCAGCGCCGCCACGTGCCCCGGCTGCGCGCCTCCGACCCGATGCGCTCCTCCCGCGTGACCACCTTCCTGGGCGGCGCCAATGCCGTCCGCACGAAGGTCTTCGAGCAGGTGGGACTGCTGCCGGCCGAGTTCTTCTACGCCCACGAGGAGACCGACCTGGCATGGCGGGCCCTGGACGCCGGGTGGCTGATCGACTACCGCGCGGACATGGTGCTGCTGCACCCGACGACCGCGCCCTCCCGGCACGCGGTCTACCACCGTATGGTGGCCCGTAACCGGGTGTGGCTCGCCCGGCGCAACCTGCCCGCCCCGCTGGTGCCGGTCTACCTGGGGGTCTGGCTGGTGCTGACGCTGGTGCGCAGGCCCTCGGCACCGGCCCTCAAGGCCTGGTTCGGCGGGTTCAAGGAGGGCTGGACCTCCCCCTGCGGTCCCCGGCGCCCCATGCGGTGGCGTACGGTCTGGCGGCTGACGCGACTGGGCCGACCGCCTGTCATCTGAGAAGCTCGCGTCTGGGACCATAAGCCCCGATCACGGGTCCGGCGTTCCAGGCCCGACGCCCCACCTGCGCATCTGGAAGACGGAAAGTTTCAACTTGTGAGTGACACAACCCCCGACGGCGCCCTCGCCACGAGCAAGCCGCCGTCCGACGACGCGGGGCTGACCCCGGAGCAGCTCGCCGTCAAGTACGGCCTGTCCGTCAGCGGCGCGCGGCCCACCCTGGGCGGATACGTGCGCCAGCTCTGGGACCGGCGCCACTTCATCATGGCGTTCTCCCGGGCCAAGCTGGTCGCCCAGTACAGCGAGGCGAAGCTCGGGCAGATCTGGCAGGTGGCGACCCCGCTGCTCAACGCGCTGGTCTACTACCTGATCTTCGGTCTGATCATGAACGCGGGCCGCGGCATGCCCAAGGGGGTCTACATCCCCTTCCTGGTGACGGGCATCTTCGTCTTCACCTTCACCCAGAGCTCGCTGATGGCCGGCGTCCGGGCCATCCCCGGCAACCTCGGACTGGTCCGCGCCCTGCACTTCCCGCGCGCCTCCCTGCCGATCTCCTTCTCGATGCAGCAGCTCCAGCAGCTGCTGTACTCGATGATCGTCGTGCTGATCGTCACGATCTCCTTCGGCAACTACCCGAGGCTGTCCTGGCTGCTGGTCGTCCCGACGCTGGCGCTGCAGTTCGTCTTCAACACCGGCCTCGCGCTGATCTTCGGGCGGATGGGCGCGAAGACCCCCGACCTCGCGCAGCTGATGCCGTTCATCACGCGCACCTGGATGTACGCCTCGGGCGTCATGTTCTCGATCAGCGGGGCGCTCAAGGACCGGCACGTGCCGGCGTGGGTCACCGACGTGCTCCAGTGGAACCCGGCGGCGATCTACATGGACCTGATCCGGTACGCGCTGATCGACGACTACGGCCGGCACCACCTGCCGCCGCACGTCTGGGCCTTCGCCGTCGGCTGGGCCGTCGTGATCGGCCTCGGCGGTTTCGTGTACTTCTGGAAGGCTGAGGAGCGTTACGGCCGTGGCTGACAACACCCAGGGCCGCGTGCCCACCGTCATCGCCGACGAGGTGCACATCGTGTACCGCGTCAACACCGGCAGCTCCGGCAAGGGCAGCGCCACCGCCGCGCTCAGCAAGATCATGCGCCGCGGCAAGGGCGACGCCCCGGGCGTGCGCAAGGTCCACGCCGTGCGCGGGGTCTCCTTCACCGCCTACCGCGGCGAGGCCATCGGCCTCATCGGCTCCAACGGCTCCGGCAAGTCCACCCTGCTGCGCGCCATCGCCGGCCTGCTGCCCTGCGAGTCCGGCAAGGTCTACACCGACGGCCAGCCCTCGCTGCTCGGCGTCAACGCCGCGCTGATGAACGACCTCACCGGCGAGCGCAACGTCGTCCTCGGCGGGCTCGCGATGGGCATGAGCCGCGAGCAGGTGAAGGAGCGCTACCAGGACATCGTCGACTTCTCGGGGATCAACGAGAAGGGCGACTTCATCTCCCTGCCGATGCGCACCTACTCGTCCGGCATGGCCGCGCGCCTGCGGTTCTCCATCGCCGCGGCCAAGGACCACGACGTCCTGATGATCGACGAGGCGCTCGCCACCGGTGACCGCAAGTTCCAGGTCCGCTCCGAGGCGCGCATCCGCGAGCTGCGGGAGAAGGCGGGCACGGTCTTCCTGGTGAGCCACAACAACAACTCCATCCGCGACACCTGCAGCCGGGTGCTGTGGCTGGAGAAGGGCGAGCTCCTGATGGACGGGCCCACCGAAGAGGTCGTCGCGGCGTACGAGAAGGCCAGCAGCCACTGACCCGCCCCCCTCTCACGCCAGGCCCCCGCCGCTCCCCGCGGCGGGGGCCTCGCCGTGCGGCCGACATTCCGGGCGTGGTGGGCACCCGATAGACCCCCGTGGTGTTGTACGGCGTAAGCTGTACCAGTTCTGAATCGCGCCAAGAGGGGACGATTCCCCGCAGCCGGTTCCCCCGGGCCACTCCGGGATACTCCCCGGTAAACTCCGCGGCGTGTCCGAAATGGGATGACTTGGGTCGGCAGTGTAGAACGGGAGACGTGACGGCAATGGCTACGGGAATTCTGCGGCCCCCAGGCACAGCGGCCGTCCCGGCCCCGGGCGGCGGCCGGTGACCCCCGGGCACGGCGTCCGTCACCCGTCGGCCCCGGCCCCCGGCGGCGCCCCCGGCGCGCACGCCGGCGCCACCCTCGCCAAGGCCGCCTCGGAGAACTTCCCCGTCGCCCCCGCCTTCCTGCCCCGCGCCTGGCGCCAGGGCCTGATGGCGGTCTACGGCTACGCCCGCCTCGTCGACGACATCGGCGACGGCGACCTCGCCCCCGGCGGCCGCGACGCCGTCCTCCTCGGCCTCGACCCGGCCGCCGCCGACGACCGCCCCGCGATGCTCGACGCCCTGGAAGCCGACCTGCTGCGCGTCTTCGGCGGCACCGACGGCCCCCCGCGCCACCCCCTGCTGCTCGCCCTCCAGCCCGTCGCCCGCGAGCACCGCCTCAGCCCCGAGCACTTCCTCGGGCTCATCGAGGCCAACCGCCAGGACCAGCGGGTCGCCCGCTACGCCACGTACGGGGAACTCCTCGCCTACTGCGAGCTCTCCGCCAACACCGTCGGCCGCCTCGTGCTGGAGCTCACCGGCACCAGCACCCCCGAGCGGATCCGCCGCTCCGACGCCGTCTGCACCGCCCTGCAGATCGCCGAACACCTCCAGGACGTCACCGAGGACCTCGCCCGCGACCGGATCTACCTCCCGGCCGAGGACATGCGGCGCTTCCGCGTCGCCGAGGCCGACCTCGGGGCCCGCTCCGCCGGAGCGTCCGTGCGTTCCCTGATCGCCTTCGAAACAGAACGCACATACGGACTCCTGAATGAAGGCACCCCCCTCGTGGGTAGCGTGCACGGCAGGCTACGGCTGTTGCTCGCGGGGTTCGTGGGAGGGGGGCGAGCCGCCCTGCGGGCGATCTCGGCCGCCGGTTTCGACGTCCTGCCCGGCCCGCCCAAGCCCACCCGAGGCCTGCTCCTCCGCGAGGTGGCCGCCGTCCTGCGCACAGCGCCGAGAAAGGGGTGAGCCCGAACGTGGAGGGCCCCAACCACGCGTCCGTCCCGTCCGCCCCGGTCCTCGCCGCCTACAGCTACTGCGAGGCCGTGACCGGGACCCAGGCGCGCAACTTCGCCTACGGCATCCGGCTGCTGCCGACCGACAAGCGGCAGGCGATGTCCGCGCTGTACGCCTTCTCGCGCCGCGTCGACGACATCGGCGACGGCACCCTCGCCCCCGAGGCCAAACTGGCCCGCCTGGAGGACACACGCGCCGTCCTCGGCCGGATCAGGGCCGGAGAGGTAGACGAGGACGACACCGACCCGGTCGCCGTCGCCCTCGCGCACGCCGCCCGCCGCTTCCCGATCCCGCTCGGCGGCCTCGACGAACTCATCGACGGGGTCCTGATGGACGTCCGCGGCGAGGAGTACGAGACCTGGGACGACCTCAAGGCCTACTGCCGCTGCGTCGCCGGCGCCATCGGCCGGCTCTCGCTCGGCGTGTTCGGCACGGTCGGCCCCGGCGAGCACGCCGAGGAGTACGCCGACACCCTGGGGCTGGCCCTCCAGCTCACCAACATCCTCCGCGACGTCCGCGAGGACGCCGGCAACGGGCGCACCTACCTGCCCGCCGAGGACCTCGCCAAGTTCGGCTGCTCCGAGGGCTTCCGCAGCGGCCGCCTCCCCGCCGGCTCCGACTTCCCGGGCCTGGTCCACCACGAGGTCCGGCGCGCCCGCGCCCTCTTCACCGAGGGGTACCGGCTGCTGCCCATGCTCGACCGGCGCAGCGGCGCCTGCGTGGCCGCGATGGCCGGCATCTACCGGCGCCTGCTGGACCGCATCGAGCGCGAACCCGCGGCCGTCCTGCGCGGACGCGTCTCGCTGCCGACCCACGAGAAGGCGTACGTGGCCGTGCGCGGCCTCTCCGGCCTCGACGCCCGCACCATCTCCCGCCAGACCGCCCGGAGGCGCGCCTGATGCCGCCCACCCCGGCTCCGCCCACCCCGCGGACCCCGGGCAGCGCCCGGGGCCGGTCCGTCGGCCCGGTCCGGTGGGCCGGCCCCGCCGGGTCCGCAGCCGCCGCCCCGGCCCGGCCCGCCGCGCAGGTGCGGGGCACCGTCCCGTCCCGTCCCTCGGCTCCAGGCTCCGCCGTGGCCCTGGCTCCGGGGTGCGCCTCGAGCGGCCCCGCCGGGCCGGTGCGGGGTTCCGTGACGGCCTGGATCGTCGGCCAGGCCCGGTCCGTGGCCCCGGCCCGCGGGTCCGGCCCGTGGCGGAGCCGACCGTGCCCGGCCCCGCAGGCCCCCGCGGCCCCGCGCCCCGGCCGGGCAACCCGCGGGCGCGTGGACGCGTCCTACCGGCCGGGCCCCGCCCGTACCGCGGCAGCACCCCCCGGCCCCGAGGGCCGGCGCACCACACGGGAGGCATCATGAGCGGCAGCGGAACCGGCAGCGGAACCGGCAGCGACCGCGCCGTCGTCATCGGCGGCGGGCTCGCCGGAGTCACCGCCGCCCTCGAACTCGCCGACGCCGGACTGCGGGTCACCCTCCTCGAAGGACGCCCCCGGCTCGGCGGCCTCGCCTTCTCCTTCAAGCGCGGCGACCTGACCGTCGACAACGGCCAGCACGTCTACCTGCGCTGCTGCACCGCCTACCGGTGGTTCCTCGACCGGGTCGACGGCGCCGCCCTCGCCCCGCTCCAGGACCGCCTCGACGTCCCCGTCCTCGACGTGGCCCACCCCGCCGGGCCCCGCCTGGGCCGGCTGCGCCGCAGCGCCCTGCCCGTCCCGCTGCACCTCGCCGCCTCCCTGGCCACGTACCCGCACCTCTCCCTCGCCGAGCGGGCCTCCGTCGGCCGCGCCGCCCTCGCCCTGCGCCGCCTCGACCCCGCCGACCCCGCGCTCGACGGCCTGGACTTCGCCACCTGGCTCGCCCGGTACGGCCAGAGCCCGCGCACCGTCGAGGCCCTGTGGGACCTCGTCGGCATCGCCACCCTCAACGCCACCGCCGCGCAGTCCTCCCTGGGCCTGGCCGCCATGGTCTTCAAGACCGGCCTGCTCTCCGAGAACGGCGCCGCCGACATCGGCTGGGCCCGCGTCCCGCTCGGCGACCTCCACGACACCCTCGCCCGCAAGGCCCTCGACTCCGCCGGCGTCCGCACCGAGCTGCGCACCCGTGTCACCGCCGTCACCCGCGGCGGTGACGGCGACTGGCGGGTCGACACCGACGGGGAGTCCTTCGACGCCGGGACCGTCGTCCTCGCCGTCCCGCAGCGCGAGGCCCACGGGCTGCTGCCCCACGGCGCGCTCGCCGACCCCGACAAGCTCCTCGACATCGGCACCGCCCCGATCCTCAACGTCCACGTCGTCTACGACCGCAAGGTGCTCCGGCAGCCCTTCTTCGCCGCCCTCGGCACCCCCGTCCAGTGGGTCTTCGACCGCACCGACTCCTCCGGACTCACCGACGGCGGCCAGTACCTGGCCCTGTCCCAGTCCGTCGCCCAGGACGACATCGACGAACCCGTCTCGGTCCTGCGCGCCAAGTACCTGCCCGAACTGGAACGGCTGCTGCCGGCCGCCCGCGGCGCGAAGGTACGGGACTTCTTCGTCACCCGCGAGCGCACCGCCACCTTCGCCCCCACCCCCGGCGTCGGCCGGCTGCGCCCCGGCCCCCGGACCGACACGCCGGGGCTCTATCTCGCCGGTGCGTGGACCGCCACCGGCTGGCCCGCGACCATGGAGAGCGCCGTCCGCAGCGGCCTCGGCGCGGCACACGCCGCGCTCGCCGCTCTCGGCCGCCCCCGCGAACATCCTCTGCAGGAGGCGGTATGACGACCACCACGAGCACCACCAGCACGACCCGCACAGCACGTACAGGAACCAGAGGAGAGCCAGTGAACCCGGGGAACCCGGCTGTCGAGAACACGGATGCCGGCGCGGGCACGGCCGGCGCCGGAGCGGAGAAGACCGACACCCTCGCCCTCCTCGAACGCGGCCGCACGCTGTCGACCCCCGTGCTCCGCGCGGCGGTCGACCGGCTCGCGGCGCCCATGGACACCGTCGCCGCCTACCACTTCGGCTGGATCGACGCCCAGGGCAACCCGGCGGACGGCGACGGCGGCAAGGCCGTGCGCCCCGCCCTCGCCCTGCTCTCCGCCGAGGCGGCCGGGGCCCCCGCCGAGGTCGGCATCCCCGGCGCCGTCGCCGTGGAACTCGTCCACAACTTCTCGCTGCTGCACGACGACCTGATGGACGGCGACGAGCAGCGCCGCCACCGCGACACGGTCTGGAAGGTCCACGGCCCCGCGCTGGCCATCCTCGTCGGCGACGCCCTCTTCGCGCTCGCCAACGAGGTGCTGCTGGAGCTCGGCACCGCCGAGGCCGGCCGCGCCACCCGCCGGCTGACCACCGCCAGCCGCAAGCTCATCGACGGCCAGGCCCAGGACATCTCCTACGAGCACCGCGAGCGCGTCAGCGTTCAAGAGTGCCTCGAGATGGAAGGGAACAAGACCGGAGCCCTGCTCGCGTGCGCGGTGTCCATCGGCGCCGTCCTCGGCGGCGCCGACGACCGCACGGCCGACAAGCTGGAGGAGTACGGCTACCACCTCGGCCTCGCCTTCCAGGCCGTCGACGACCTCCTCGGCATCTGGGGCGACCCCGAGTCCACCGGCAAGCAGACCTGGAGCGACCTGCGCCAGCGCAAGAAGTCCCTGCCCGTCGTCGCGGCCCTCGCCGCGGGCGGACCCGCATGTGAGGAGCTTGCGAGGCTGCTCGCGGCCGATGCCAAGAGCAACGACTTCGAGAACTTCTCGGAGGAGGAGTTCGCCCACCGCGCCGCCCTGATCGAGGCCGCCGGCGGCCGCCAGTGGACCGCCGACGAGGCGCGCCGCCAGCACGCGATCGCCGTTCGAGCGCTCGACGACGTGGACATGCCGCAGCGGGTGCGCGAGCAGCTCGTCGCGCTCGCCGACTTCGTCGTCGTGCGCAAGAGGTGATCTTCGCCGGAAAGTGGATATGAATCGCGAGTCGCCGGCCGGGTGCCCCTCCTCCTGAGAGGACCCCGGCCGACGGCAGACCCTGGCACAGCCGACGAACGGTACGAAGGGGAAGCCATGACAGCGACGACCGACGGCGGCGGTGCGATCACCGACGGCGCCGATCCGCGACACGACAGCACGGCGGCCCCCGCCGCCACGGCCGCGGGCCCGTCCGGCGAGGACACCGGCCTGCTCAAGGGAGTCCAGGAGGCCACCGACCGGGCCGTCCGCGAACTGCTGGACCGCCAGGACGCGGACGGCTGGTGGAAGGGCGACCTCCAGACCAACGTCACCATGGACGCCGAGGACCTGCTGCTGCGCCAGTTCCTCGGCATCCGCGACGAGGCGACCACCCGGGCCGCCGCCCTCTTCATCCGCGGCGAGCAGCAGCCCGACGGCACCTGGGCCACCTTCCACGGCGGCCCGCCCGAACTCTCCGCCACCATCGAGGCGTACGTGGCCCTGCGGCTGGCCGGGGACCTGCCCGACGCCCCGCACATGGCCCGCGCCTCCGCCTGGATCCGCGAGCAGGGCGGCATCGCCTCGGCCCGGGTGTTCACCCGCATCTGGCTGGCCCTCTTCGGCTGGTGGAGCTGGGAGCACCTGCCCGAACTCCCGCCCGAGCTGGTCTTCCTGCCGTCCTGGGTGCCGCTGAACATCTACGACTTCGGCTGCTGGGCCCGCCAGACGATCGTCCCGCTGACCGTCGTCTCCGCGCTGCGGCCCGTCCGCCCGGCCCCCTTCGCCCTCGACGAGCTGCACGCCGACGCCCGCGAGCCGAACCCGGCCAAACCACTGGCCCCGGTGGCCAGTTGGGACGGGGCCTTCCAGCGCATGGACAAGGCCCTGCACCTCTACCGGCGCTTCGCCCCGGGCCGGCTGCGCAAGGCGGCCATGGCCGCCGCCGGCCGCTGGATCGTCGAGCGCCAGGAGAACGACGGCTGCTGGGGCGGCATCCAGCCCCCCGCCGTGTACTCCGTGATCGCCCTGCACCTGCTCGGCTACGACCTGGGGCACCCGGTGATGCGGGCGGGACTGGAATCCCTCGACCGCTTCGCCGTCTGGCGCGAGGACGGCGCCCGCATGGTCGAGGCCTGCCAGTCTCCGGTCTGGGACACCTGTCTCGCCGCCATCGCCCTGGCCGACGCGGGCGTGGGCGCCGACCACCCGGCGCTGGTGAAGGCCGCCGACTGGATGCTCGGCGAGGAGATCCGGCGCAGCGGGGACTGGGCCGTGCGCCGCCCCGGACTCGCCCCGGGCGGCTGGGCCTTCGAGTTCCACAACGACACCTACCCCGACATCGACGACACCGCCGAGGTGGTCCTGGCCCTGCGCCGGATCCGCCACCCGGAGCCGGCGAAGGTGGAGGCCGCCATCGCCCGCGGCACCTCCTGGACCCTCGGGATGCAGTCCAAGGACGGGGCCTGGGCCGCCTTCGACGCCGACAACACCAGCCCGTTCCCCAACCGGCTGCCCTTCTGCGACTTCGGCGAGGTCATCGACCCGCCGTCCGCCGACGTCACCGCCCACGTGGTGGAGATGCTCGCCGCCGAGGGGAAGGCCGGCGACCCGCGCGCCCGGCGCGGCATCGCCTGGCTGCTCGCCGAACAGGAGCCGGAGGGCAGCTGGTTCGGCCGCTGGGGCACCAACTACGTGTACGGGACGGGCTCGGTGGTCCCCGCCCTGACCGCCGCCGGGATCTCCCCCCGGCACCCCGCCGTGCGGCGGGCCGTCGGCTGGCTGGAGTCCGTGCAGAACGCGGACGGCGGCTGGGGCGAGGACCAGCGCTCCTACAAGGACCGCTCCTGGGCGGGGAAGGGCGCCTCCACGGCCTCCCAGACCGCGTGGGCGCTGATGGCCCTGCTGGCGGCGGGGGAGCGGGAGGGCGAGGCCGTCCGGCGCGGGCTCGCGTACCTGGTGCAGACCCAGCGCGCCGACGGCACCTGGGACGAGCCGTACTTCACCGGGACGGGCTTCCCCTGGGACTTCTCCATCAACTACCACCTCTACCGGCAGGTGTTCCCGCTCACCGCCCTGGGCCGCTACCTGTACGGGGAGCCCTTCGGCCCGGGCGCCGCGGGGACCGGCGCCGCCGCCGCTGCCGTCGCGGCCGAGGGGGTCTGATGTCCGCCCGGGCGGCCCCGTCCGCGCCGCCGCTGCTGATCGCCTGCGCCCTGCGCATCGAGCGGGCGGCCCTCGGCGGTACGGGCCGCGGCGCCGGCGGGGGCACCGTGCTGCGCACCGGGATGGGCCCGCGCGCCGCCGACCGGGCCGTGGCCCGGGCCCTGGGGCGCCCGGGGATGGAACGCGCCGCCGTCCTCGCCACCGGCTTCTGCGCCGGCCTGGTCCCCGGGATGAACCCCGGAGACCTCGTCGTCGCGGAGGAGACCCGCGATCCCCGCGGGGCGGTCCCCTGCACCGGTACCGCCCTGCTCGCCGGGGCACTGGCCCGCGCCGTTCCGGGGCGGACCGTGCACACCGGCGTACTGACCGGCTCCGACCACGTCGTCCGGGGACAGGAGCGCGACCGGCTGCGGGCCGCCGGCGCGATCGCCGTCGACATGGAGTCCGCGGCCACCCTGTGGACCGCTTCCGGGGCGGGCCGCCCGGTTGCGGCCGTCCGGGTGATCGTGGACGCTCCGGAGCACGAGCTCGTCCGTATCGGCACGGTACGCGGTGGAATATCTGCCTTCCGTGTCCTACGTGCCGTACTGCCCGCTTTTCATGAATGGCACCGTTCGTTGCTGATTCCCAGGAGGTGAACCAGATGGCCATGCCGCTGCGACAGTCCATCAGGGTCGGGACCTATCTTCTCGAACAGAAGCTCCGCAAGCGTGAGAAGTTCCCGCTGATCGTCGAGCTGGAGCCGCTCTACGCGTGCAACCTGGCCTGTGAGGGGTGCGGCAAGATCCAGCACCCGGCCGGCGTCCTCAAGCAGCGCATGCCCGTCGCCCAGGCGGTCGGCGCCGTCCTGGAGTCCGGCGCGCCCATGGTGTCCATCGCGGGCGGCGAGCCCCTGATGCACCCCCAGATCGACGAGATCGTCCGGCAGCTGGTGGCCCGGCGGAAGTACGTCTTCCTCTGCACCAACGCCATGCTGCTCCGCAAGAAGATCGAGAAGTTCACCCCGTCCCCCTACTTCGCCTTCGCCGTGCACATCGACGGACTGCGCGAACGCCACGACGAATCCGTGGCCAAGGAAGGTGTGTTCGACGAGGCCGTCGCCGCGATCAAGGAGGCGAAGCGGCGCGGATTCCGCGTGACCACCAACTCCACCTTCTTCAACACCGACACCCCGCAGACCGTCATCGAGGTGCTGAACTACCTCAATGACGACCTCCAGGTGGACGAAATGATGATCTCGCCCGCCTATGCCTACGAAAAGGCCCCCGACCAGGAACACTTCCTGGGCGTCGAGCAGACCCGGGAACTCTTCAAGAAGGCCTTCGCGGGCGGCAACCGCCGCCGCTGGCGGCTGAACCACTCGCCGCTCTTCCTGGACTTCCTCGAAGGCAAGGCCGATTTCCCCTGCACCGCCTGGGCCATTCCGAACTACTCCCTCTTCGGCTGGCAGCGCCCCTGCTACCTGATGAGCGACGGATACGTCCCCACCTACCGGGAACTGGTGAACGACACCGACTGGAGCAAGTACGGCCGCGGCAAGGACCCGCGCTGCGCCAACTGCATGGCGCACTGCGGCTACGAGCCCACCGCCGTCCTCGCCACCATGGGCTCCCTCAAGGAGTCCCTGCGCGCCGCCCGCGAGACGGTCGCCGGGAACCGGGACGCGTCGGCATGACGGAGCCGCAGGCAGGGGCGGCCGGCGGGGGAGGGGCGGCCGGCGCGGCGGGCGGTGGTTTCGACCTCGCCGCGCTGCTCGCCGAGCGCGGCGGGGAGCGCTACGAGCTGCACGCCCGCCACCTCAACCACCAGCTGCCCCGCATGCTGCGCACCATCGGCTTCGACAAGGTCTACGTGCGCGCCGAGGGCGCCCACTTCTGGGACGCCGAGGGCAACGACTACCTCGACATGCTCGCCGGCTTCGGAGTGATGGGCCTGGGCCGCCACCACCCGGTGGTCCGCCGCGCCCTGCACGACGTCCTGGACGCCCAGCTCGCCGACCTGACCCGCTTCGACTGCCAGCCGCTGCCCGGGCTGCTGGCCGAGAAGCTGCTCTCCCACAGCCCCCACCTGGACCGGGTCTTCTTCGGCAACAGCGGCACCGAGGCGGTCGAGACCGCCCTGAAGTTCGCCCGCTACGCCACCGGCCGGCCCAGGGTCCTCTACTGCGACCACGCCTTCCACGGGCTCACCACGGGCTCGCTGTCGGTCAACGGCGAGGGCGGGTTCCGCGACGGCTTCGCCCCGCTGCTGCCCGACACGAAGATCGCCCTCGGGGACCTGGGGGCGCTGGAGCGCGAGCTGCGCCGGGGCGACGTGGCCGCCTTCGTGGTCGAGCCGATCCAGGGCAAGGGGGTGCACGCCGCCCCGCCGGGGTTCCTGCGCGCCGCCCAGGAGCTCCTGCACCGGCACAAGGCGCTGCTGATCGCCGACGAGGTGCAGACCGGCCTCGGACGGACCGGGGACTTCTACGCGTACCAACACGAACCGGGCGTGGAGCCGGACCTGGTGTGCGTGGCCAAGGCGCTCTCCGGCGGCTACGTGCCCGTCGGCGCGACCCTGGGCAAGGACTGGATCTTCCAGAAGGTGTACTCGTCCATGGACCGCGTCCTCGTGCACTCCGCGAGCTTCGGCGCCAACGCCCAGGCGATGGCGGCCGGGCTGGCGGTCCTGCACGTCATGGAGGACGAGCGGGTCGTGGCCAACGCCCGGGCCATGGGCGACCTGCTGCGCGGGCGGCTGGCCGCGCTCGTGGACGAGTACGAGATGCTCCACGAGGTGCGCGGCCGCGGGCTGATGATCGGCATCGAGTTCGGCCGGCCGTCCTCGCTGGGCCTGCGCAGCCGCTGGACCATGCTCCAGGCGGCCCGCAAGGGGCTGTTCGCCCAGATGGTCGTGGTGCCGCTGCTGAACCGGCACCGGATCCTCACCCAGGTCTCGGGGGACCACCTGGAGGTCATCAAGCTGATCCCGCCGCTGATCGTGGACGAGGCGGACGTGGACCGGTTCGTCGGGGCCTTCCGGGAGGTCATGGACGAGGCGCACGGCGGGGGCTCGCTGATGTGGGACTTCGGCCGGACCCTGGTCAAGCAGGCCGTCGGCAACCGCTGACGGTACGGGGCCCCGGTACGCCGGGGCCCCGCGCGGGGCTCAGTCCAGCAGCCGGTCGCGCAGCCGCTCCCGGGTCTCCGGGGTGAGCCCCAGGCCCTCGGAGAGGTAGCGGTCCGGCCCGCCCCAGTACGCGTCGACGGTCTCGTACGCCGCGACCAGGTACTCGGGGCGGGCGTCGAACAGCGGCGCCAGCAGCTCCGTCACCTCGGCGGGCCGGGTCTCGGGCGTCTCGGCGCCGCGCAGCATCCGGTAGCGGTTGTGCGGGGCGTTCGACTCCATGTAGTCGGCCACGATGGCGTCGCGGTCCACCCCGAGGGCGAGCAGGGTGACGGCGATCGACAGGCCCGCCCGGTCCTTGCCCGCCGCGCAGTGCAGGAGCGCGGGCACGCTGTCCTCGGCGAGGGCGCGCACCACCAGGCCGTGCTCGGCGGTGCGGTGGCGGACCATCTCGCGGTACGACTCCGCCATGCGGGCGGCCGCCCTGCCGTCGCCCAGGAGGGAGCGGAGCTGGTCGAGGCCGCCCTCGCGGACCATCCGCCAGAACTGGCCGCCGTCGGCCGGGTCCGAGAGCGGGACGTTCACGTTCCGCACGCCCGGCAGGTCGACGTCCGGGCCCTCGACGGCCCGGTCGGCGGCGTTGCGGAAGTCGAAGACGGTGTGCAGGCCGAGGGAGGCGAGGAATTCTGCATCGGTTTCGGTGGCATGCGCCAGATGTCCGCTTCGGAACAGCCGTCCCGGCCTGACCCTCCGTCCGTCCGTGGTCGGCAAGCCGCCCACGTCGCGGAAATTGCGCACTCCGGTCATCTCGGGCGTGGGTTCGGGGTGCGCGGGAAGGTCCTGCGGTATCTGCTGGGTCACGTCTGCTCCTCCACGGTGCGCCGCTTGTCCGAATTGCTCTGGTTGGAACCAACTTGCCATAGGTGGACGGGAGATCGGGCCGAACTCCGTGAGCCAGATCATACGGTGACCGAGCGTGCCTGATCGCGGAACTCGAATTCCCATGCCGGGACGGTTGTTGGCGGCGCGGAATGGACGCAGGGTGACCAGAATTTCGTCGCTCGCTCATACCTGCTATTCCGTCAGGGAATTCGCGGCTTGTTGCCCGCGCCCCCGCTGGATTACCTTCGCGAGCGATCCGGGTGGACCGCCTAATCCTGCCGCCGCCCGGGAACCGCACCCGACCATGACGCGCGGCAGGAGCGGGGGAACCAGGTAGGCCGCCGGGCCGGATCGAAATCCGGCGCGGCTCGGGGTGAAGCCGTACCCGTACGGCCGGACATCTCCAGTCCGAACCCGACAGCTCACCTCGCAGGCGCCGGAGAGGAATTCGCCATGCCCGGAAAGGGTAAGCACCGCCGTCCGAAGTCCCGTTCCATATCCCGCGGCCTGGCCTTCGCCGGCACCGGGGGCGCCGCCCTCGCGCTGCCGCTGACGGGCGCCGCCGCGGCCCACGCGGCCGCCCCCGCCGCCGCGGCCCCGGCCGTCGCGTCCGCCCAGGCCCCGCAGGCACTGCGGGCGGCCGTCCCCGCCGCGGCCCCGGCCGCCGCCCCGTCCGTCTACACGGTCGTCTCCGGCGACTGCCTCTCGGTCATCGCCGCCGAGCGCGGGATCTCCGGCGGCTGGGAGCAGCTGTACGCCGACAACCGCGAGGCCGTCGGCGACGACCCCTCCCTCATCCACCCGGGTCTGCGCCTGGCCCTCGGCGCGGCCGCCGCCCCCGCCGCCCCCAAGCCGGCTGCGGCCCCCGCCCAGGGGTCCTCGAGCGGAACTCCGGCGGCCGGTGAGGACACCGCCGACGCCGCCCCGGCCGAGGAGGCCCCCGCCGCGTCGGGCGCCGCGGGCTCCGCACCGCTGAAGGGGGCCACCGCCCCCTCTCGCGGAATGAAGCAGTCCGCGCCCGCCGCCCAGTCCGCGCCCGCGAGCGCCGCCGGGTTCGTCGCCCCCGTCGGCGGCGGCATCTCCACCCAGTACCGGACGCCCGGCGCCATGTGGTCCTCCGGCTACCACACCGGCGTCGACTTCATCGCGAGCACCGGCACCACCGTCCGGGCCGTCGGCGCGGGCACCGTGGTTTCCGCAGGCTGGGGCGGTGCCTACGGCAACCAGGTCGTCATCCGGCACGCCGACGGCAAGTACTCCCAGTACGGCCACCTGTCCCAGCTGAACGTCTCGACGGGCCAGACCGTCACCGCCGGCCAGAGCATCGGCCTCTCCGGCGCCACCGGCAACGTGACCGGCCCGCACCTCCACTTCGAGATCCGCACGGGCCCGTCCTACGGCTCCGACATCGACCCGCTGGCCTACCTCCGCTCGAAGGGCGTCAGCGTCTGAGACCGCCGCTGCGGCGGAGCACCGACGCGCGCGGGGCCGGGACCCGAGGGGGGTCCCGGCCCCGCGTGTACTTATTCCTTATCCCCCGCGTGGTATAGATCACGGTCCGTCAACCCCTCATTACGTTGGCGTAGGTTGGCGGCGGGGGTGAAGGATGGGTTCCCGTGGCAGCGACGAAGACGACACTCAAGACCATCGGCTCGTACGCGGCGATCGGGGACAGCTTCACCGAAGGCGTGGGGGACCCGGGACCCGGGGATTCGTATCTCGGCTGGGCGGACCGGCTCGCCGTACTCCTGGCGGATCAGCGCGACGAGCACGACTTCCGGTACGCGAACCTCGCGGTACGCGGCAAAGTCCTCGACCAGATCGTCGAGGAGCAGCTTCCGCGGGCCAAGGAACTGGCCCCCGACCTCGTCTCCTTCTGTGCGGGCGGCAACGACATCATCCGGCCCGGCAGCGACCCCGACGACGTGGCGGAGCGCTTCGAGGCGGCCGTGGCCGACCTCACCGGCGCCGTCGGCCTCGTCATGATCACCACCGGTTTCGACACCCGGGGCGTACCCGTCCTCAAGCACCTGCGCGGCAAGATCGCGACGTACAACGTCCACGTGCGCGCCATCGCCGACCGCTACGGCTGCCCGGTGCTCGACCTGTGGTCGCTCAAGACCGTCCAGGACCGCCGTGCCTGGGACGGCGACCGCCTCCACCTCTCGCCCGAGGGCCACACCCGCGTCGCGCTGCGCGCCGCGCAGGTCCTCGGCTACGAGGTCCCCGCCGACCCCGACCAGCCCTGGCCGCCGGCCGCGCCGCGCGGCTCGGTGGACGTCACCCGGGACAACATCCAGTGGGCGCGCGAGCACCTCGTGCCGTGGATCGGGCGGCGGCTGCGCGGGGAGTCCTCCGGCGACCACGTCGAGGCCAAGCGCCCGGACCTGCTCCCGCTCTGACCCGGACGGCCGGGCCCGGCGCCGAGCCGGGCCCGCGCCGCGCGGCCCGCGGGCGCGGTCGGGAGCGGGCCGGGACAGGGCCGGCGGGCGGCCGGGACACGGCCGGGAAACGGCCGGGACACGGCCGGCAGGCGGCCGGGAGCGGGCCCGGAGCCGACCGGGCGGAATCCTGGGAAGCCGGTGCGCGTTGGGATGGTCGTGGGCGTACCCCGCCCCACCCCACCCGCACTACCCAGGAGGCGCCTTGACC
>NZ_JBHVUQ010000104.1:0-26784 GCF_042884105.1 Streptomyces sp. NPDC058157 | reverse complement strand
AGCACCTCGACGAGAAGGTCGCCCGCCTCCACCTCGACGCCCTCGGCGTCAAGCTGACCACGCTGCGCCCGGAGCAGGCGGAGTACATCGGCGTCAAGGTCGAGGGCCCGTACAAGCCCGACCACTACCGCTACTGACCGCCGGGGACACCGTGGACACCATCGTGCAGACCGCTCCGGCCACCGCCCCGGACACGGCCCCCGGCGATCGGGACCCGTGGCTCCCGGACCTGCTGCTGCGCACCGAACGGGACGTGCTGATCCCGCTGTTGCGCCGCACGCCGGAGGCCTCGTTCGGGCTGCGGACCGCCTGCCCGGGCTGGACCGCCCGGGACGTCCTCGCCCACTGTGCGGCGGCCCTCGTCCGGATCGTCGAGGGCCGGCTGGAGGAGGGGGTCTTCCTCCCCGCCGCCAACGCCGCCGACGTGGCCGAACGCGTGGACTGGCCGGTGGGCCGGATCGTGGACGAGCTGGAGCGCGGGTTCAGCGAGGCCGGCCCGGTCATCGCCGCCGGTGACGGCAGGCTGGACGCGGTGGCCCTGGGGGAGTGGATCCACGCGGGCGACGTCCGCGAGGCCCTCGGGGAGCCGGGCGCGTACGCGGGCGACAGCCTGGCCCTCGCCCTGCCCCTGCTGCAGGTCACCAGCCGCACACGCGAAACGCCCCGGCTGATCGCCGACATCGACGGTCACACCGGAGCGCTGGAACTGGGCAACGAGGTGGACGGCCGGCCCCCGGCACGGTTCAGCGGTGAAGCGGCGACGCTGATCCGGCTCTACTCGGGCCGTCCGCTGGTCGCCACCCGCTACGAACTGGCGGGGGCGGCCGAAGGGGAACTGCTCATCTACCGGTGAGCACAGGGGTGCGCCCGGGCCGCGACCCGGCCCGGGCGGCCGCTCAGCCGTCGATCCGCACGACCTGGAAGGCCTCCGCCATCCGCCCGGCCGGCAGCCCCGCCGCCCGGGCGTGCTCGCCCAGCCACTCCCGCAACAGCCCCGACAGATCGTCGAAGTGCGCGGTCTGCGACGTGTGGATGCGCAGCGCCTCCACCTTCCGGTCGAAGACCGGTGTGACGTCGACGTACTGGTTCGGGGTCGGGCCGGTCATCAGCCACAGCTCGGGGACGATCCACGGCTCCAGCCCCTCCTCCTTGAGCAGGGACGGGTGGGCGAAGGGGTTGCGCGCCTCGGGGTAGACCGCCCGCAGGGCGGCGTCGCCCACCGCACGGTGGTCGGGGTGCAGGTCGGCGATGCGGGACCAGTTGATCTCCGGGCTGGGTATCACGGCCCGCTGCGGGCGGACCTCCCGGATCACCCGGCACAGGTCGCGGCGCAGCTCCACGCTCGGCTCCACGTAACTGTCCGGGTAGCCCAGGAAGCGGACGTCGTCGACGCCGCTGCGCTTGGCCGAATGGACCTGCTCGGCCCGGCGGAGGTCGCCCATGGCCTGGCGGGGGAGCCGTTCGTCGTAGCCGCCGGCGCCGCCGTCCGTGACGATGCAGTACGTCACGCGCCGCGTGCCCTGCGCGATCCACCGCATGACCGTCCCGCTGACGCAGAACTCGATGTCGTCCGGGTGCGCGGCCACGACCAGCAGGGATTCCGGTGCGCTGCGGTCAATGAGATCGGTCGCGAAGTGTTCCATGCGATCAGCCTGTTGGGCCCGGACCCGGCCCGCAAGGCAGCCCCTTTGGCGTACTCGCGACATGTCGCCTGTACGCCACGCGAAGCGGAGGCGCGTCCGTCCATGTGCAGGATCTTCGGCTCCCTGTCGCCCGCGCCGGCCCGTCCGGACCCGGCCGAACTCGCCGCCGTCTCGGCCAGGCAGCGGCACGGCGGCCCCGACGAGCACCGCGTGCTGCGCGGCCCGGGCTGGGCGCTGGGCTGCGACCGGCTCGCCGTGACCGAACCGCACGGCGGGAGCCAGCCGTACCGGCTCGCGCACCTGCCGGGCATCACGGCCGTGCTGAACGGGCAGATCCACAACCACACCGCCCTGCGGCGCGAACTCGCCGCCCGCGGCCACCGGTTCCCCGACCGGTGCGACGGCACCCTGCTGCCCGCGCTGTACGCGGAACACGGCCCCGACTTCGCGCGGCGGCTCGACGGGATGTTCGCCGTCGCCGTCCTCGACCTGCGCGCGGAACCCCGGCTGGTCCTCGCCGTCGACCCGCTGGGCATCAAGCCCCTGCACTACCACCACGGCGCGGACGGCACGTTCCGCTTCGCCTCCGAGATCCCCGCGCTGCTGGCCTTCGACGGGGTGCGGACCGCCCCGCGCGAGGACAGCCTCGACACCGTCCTGTGCCTGCGCACCCCCGTCTCCGCCCGCACCGCCCTGGAGGGCATCGGCCTGCTGCCGCCCGGGGCGACCGCCGTCGTACGGCCCGGCCGGGCGCCCGTCGTGCGGCGCAGACCTCCCGGGCGGCGGGGGGAGGCTCCGCAGGCGGCCGGCGGGGACGTGCAGGACCTGCTGCGCCGCGAAGTGCGGCGCCTGGCCCGGGCCGACGTACCGGTGTGCACCCTGACCAGCGGGGGACTCGCCTCCGGCCTGGTCACCGCCCTGGCCGCCGAGTACGCCCGGGAGACCGGGGCGCCCGCCCCGCACAGCTTCCACCTGGCCCTGCGCGGCCGGTGGCCCGGCGCCGAGCACGGCCGGGCCCGCCAGGTCGCCCGGCACACCCGCACCTTCCACCACGAGGTCGCCCTGGACCCGGCCGAACTGCCGTCGCTGCTCACCCGGACCACCCGCCACCTGGGGCAGCCCGACGCCGACCCCGCCGCCCTCACCGCCTACGCCCTCTTCCGCGCCGCCCGGCAGGCCGGGTACACCGTCGCCCTGACCGGGGACGGCGCCGACGAACTGTTCGGCGGGCCCGCCCGGCTGCACGCCGCCGCCTCGGCACCCACCGGCGCGGACTGGGCCGCCTCCTACGCCGACACGCTGGGCGCCGTGCCCCGCCTGCTCCGCCAGTGGCTGTACACGCCCGCCTACCGCGCCTACCTCGCCGACGAGGGATCGGCCGCCGACCGGGTGGAACGCGAGCTGCGCTCCTGCCCCGACGGCGACCGGCGCGCCGCCGTCACCGCCTTCGAGACCCGCTGGCGGCTGCCCGCCGGCCCGCTGCGCCGGGCCGACCACCTGGGCATGGCCTGGGCCGTCGAGGCCAGGATGCCCTTCTGCCGCCCCGCCGTCGCCGCCCGCGCCCTCGCGCCCGCAGGCCCGTACGACCGGCGGGCCCTGCACGGGGCGGCGCGCGAGCTGCTGCCCGAGGCCCTGGCCCGGCGCGCCCGGCAGCCGTCCGCCCCGCCCCTCGCCGCCCTGATCGCGCCCGGCGGCCCGCTGCTGGACCCCGTGCGCGAACTGCTCTCCCCGGAGCGGCTGGCGAGAGCCGGACGGGTCCGTCCCGAACGGGTCCGGGCACTGCTGGCCCGTCAGCTGGAGCGCCCCTCGGAGGGCGACGCGCTCGCGCTGTGGGCGCTGGCCGTGCACGAGCTGTGGACCGAGGTGGTCCGCGGCCTGCGCGTCCCGCTCGACTGCGCCGCCTGAACGGCCTCGCGGCGCAAGGCCGGTGGCCCCCGGAGTACCCGGCCGACCGGCCGGTACCTCCTGGCGTATCCACGCAACGGCGTGAACGCGCACCCGGATACCAGACCGGTCGGTTCGTTTCTCTGTCACGCTGGAACGGCACCCCGGGCTTCCCGGCGGCCGGGCGGCGGCCCGCCCGCCCCGAGCGCTCATCCCGTGCCAAGCCCCGCTGCGTACTGCGCACCACAACGTCAAGGAGGTCCCATGAGCACCCCCGTATGGATCACCGCGACCCCGCCGGCCACCCACGGCGAACTGCACGTCGGACACCTCGCGGGCCCCTACGTCGCGGCGGACGTCCTGTCGCGCTACCTGAGGGCCGAGGGCGAACCCGTCCTGTTCACCACGGGCACCGCCGACCACAACAGCTCCGTGCACGCCCGCGCCCTGCGCGCGGGCCGCAAACCGGAGGAGGTCGCGGAGGGGTACCGGGCCGCCATCACCTCGGACTGGCTGCGCTCGGGCGTGGAGTTCGACCACGTCGTGCGACCCCGCCAGGACAAGGGATACGGGCGCTGGCTCGCGGACCTCTTCCGGCGCCTGCACGCCGAGGGCGTCATCGCCGCCCGCACCCGCCTCACCCCGTACTGCGAGTCCTGCGACCGCTGGCTCCACGGGGCCCACGTCACCGGCACCTGCCCGCACTGCTCCGCATCCAGCGAAGGCGGCATGTGCCACGAGTGCGCCCGCCCCAACGACGGCGGCGACCTGCTGGAGCCCCGCTGCGCCCAGTGCGGCTCCGCGGCCGTGCCCCGGCGCTGCCGCCGGCTCTACGTCCCGCTGGAGCCGCACCGGGAGGCCCTCGCCGAGTACTGGGCCGGCACGGGCCTGCCGCCGCGGCTGGCCGCGCTGTGCGAGTCCCTCGTCGAGGACGGCCTGCCCGACATCGCGGTCGCCCACCCGGCCGAATGGGGGCTGCCTGTCCCGGTCGACGGCTTCCCCGAGCACCGGATCGACGGCTGCTTCGAGGCCGCCGCGATGCACCTGTTCGGCTACGGGGACCAGGCGCTGCCCGAACGGGCCATCCACTTCTGCGGCTTCGGCCACGCCTTCTGCCACGCCGTCCTGCTGCCGGTCCTGCTCTTCGCCCAGGGCGTCAAGCTGCCGCAGCACTTCTGCGTCAACGAGGCGTACGTCGTGGACGACGAGGCCCTGGTCTGGGGTTCCGGCCAGAAGGCCTGGGCCCTGGACCTGATCACGGAGTACGGCTCCGACACGCTGCGCCGGCACGTCCTGCAGGCCCGGCCGCTCGGCCGGCGCACGGAGTTCCGGCCCGAGCGGCTCGCCGCCGCGCGCCGGGAGCTCGACGAGAGCTGGAACAGCTGGCTGGCGCGGCTGTTCGCGGCCGTCCGCGAGGAGTGCGCGGGGCTGGCCCCGGCGGCGCTGCCCGGCGGCGCCGGCTGGGAGGTGCTGGAACGGCGGCTGCTGCGCGGGGTGGAGGACCTGCGGGAGGCGTACTCACCCGAGTCCTTCGACCCCCGCAGGGCCGTCGCCCTGCTCGACGAGATGGTGCGCTCGGCGGCCGACTTCGGCCACGTCAACGCGCACGAGGCGCACCGGCCCACGGCCGACAGCCGCCACCTGCCGGCCCTCGCGGCCCAGCTGGCGGTGGCCCGGGCGCTCGCCGCCTGGGCGCGGCCGGTGATGCCGGAGGGCGCCGACCGGCTGGCCGCCGCCCTCAAGGCGGAGCCGGGCGGCCCGGTTTCGGCCGCGGCCCTCCTCCCGCCCG
This sequence comes from Streptomyces sp. NPDC058157, assembly GCF_042884105.1. Taxonomy (NCBI): domain Bacteria; kingdom Bacillati; phylum Actinomycetota; class Actinomycetes; order Kitasatosporales; family Streptomycetaceae; genus Streptomyces; species Streptomyces sp. NPDC058157. The sequence goes on along the minus strand of NZ_JBHVUQ010000104.1, from coordinate 21,468 downwards.
CCCCGGGGACCAGGCTGGCCCCGACCTCGGGCCCGGTCTTCGGCTTCTGACCGGACCCGGGTCCGGGTCCGGACCCGGACCCGGACCCGGACCCGGACCCGGACCGTGCCGCCGCCCCCCACACGGCGGCACCTCCCCGCACCACCGCACCACGCACCACAGCGAGACGACCACCCTCCTTCGCCGCGTGACCGCGCGCCGGTCACCGGCGGAGCGGGGCGCGCGGCCTCTCCCCGTTGGAGTTCCACGTGTCCCTGCGCGTCGCCATGCTCAGCGTCCACACCTCGCCGCTGCACCAGCCCGGCACCGGGGACGCGGGCGGCATGAACGTCTACATGGTCCAGCTCTCCCGAGCCCTGGCCGAACAGGGCGTGGAGGTGGACCTGTTCACCCGGTGCGCGGGGGAGGAGCACCCGGACCCGGCCGGCCTGGGCCCCGGGGTGCGGGTGCGGCACCTGGAGGCCGGCCCGCGCGCGCCGCTGCGCAAGGAGGACATGCCCGCCCTGGTGGTGCCGTTCTCGCTGGCGCTGCTGAAGGAGGAGCGGCGCTACGACCTGGTGCACTCGCACTACTGGCTCTCCGGCCAGGCCGGCCGCATCGCGGCGGCCGGCTGGCGGATCCCGTTCGTGCACACCGCCCACACCCTGGCCCGGGTCAAGAACGCCGCCCTCGCCGAGGGCGACACCCCCGAGCCCGAGCTGCGGATCCGGGGCGAGCACCAGGTGGTCGGGTCCGCGGACCGGCTGATCGCCAACACCGGCGACGAGGCCCGGGCGCTGGGCGAGCTGTACGGGGCCGACGCGCGCCGCACGCAGATCGTCCGGCCGGGCGTGGACCTGGCCACCTTCGGTCCCGGCCGGGGGAGGGCGGCGGCACGGGCCCGGCTGGGGCTGCCGGCCGACGCGTTCATCCCCCTGTACGCGGGCCGCATCCAGCCCCTCAAGGGGCCGGACGTGATGGTCCGCGCGGTCGCCGGCCTGCTGGAGCGGGCCCCGCACCTGCGCGGGCGGACCCTGGTCCCGGTGGTGGGCGGCAACTCGGGGGCCGGGCCGCGCGGGGAGGCGTGGGAACTCGCCCGCGAGCTGGGGGTCTCGCAGGTGCTGCGGCACCACCCGCCCGTACCCCAGCGGGAGTTGGCGCTGTGGTACCGGGCGGCCGACGTGCTGATGGTGCCCTCGCGCAGCGAGTCGTTCGGGCTGGTGGCCCTGGAGGCGCAGGCATGCGGGACCCCGGTCCTGGCCTCCGCCGTGGGAGGGCTGCCGACCGCGGTGCAGGACGGGGTGACGGGGAGGCTCGTGCACGGCAACGATCCGGCGGAGTACGCCCGCGGACTGCTGTGGTTCGCCGAACACCCGGGGGAGGCCGCGGTGATGGGCCGGGCGGCGGTGGCCCACGCCCGGAACATGAGCTGGCGCGGTGCGGCGGCGCGGACCCTGGAGGTCTACCGGGACGTGCTGCGGGAGGAAGGGGCGCGACCGGGCGCGGACATGAGTGAGGCAGGAGCGGCGGCACGCTCCTGCCTCGCCGACGCCTCTCCCCTGGAGGGCCGAGAAGGCCGGAATTCCACCCTAGCAGCACTTTTGAGCTGACCAAAGGTGCGCAAGCGTAACGTCTGTATGAACTCCTTCAGATCCGCCTCAGGTGCGCTATAGGGAACTGGCCCGCACCGGGAATCCGTACGACAATGGAGAGGTCTTCGAGGGAATTCCGGCGGCACGGATCCGCGGAGACCGAATCGATGTTCCGCAATTCCTGGAGGAATCATGTCCGCTGCGCACACCGCCACCACCCGCCCGCTCTGTACGATCCGCGACAACGGCAACGGCTGGGACTGAACAACCGGCCGGACCGGCGGACATCACCCCGCTATCGCCCCTCCGGGCGGTCGCGGGGCTTTTCCTTTCCGCCCTCGCGCCATTCCGTTCAGTCCAGCCAGCCGAGCCGCTGCGCGCGCACGCCCGCCTCGAATCGGCTGGACGCCCCCATTTCCTGCATCAGCTCGGACAGCATTCTGCTCACCGTCCGCAGGGAAACCCCCAGGGTCCGGGCGACCTTTTCGTCCTTCATTCCCGATGCCAGCATTTTCAGGGCCGCCCGCTGCTGTTCGGACAGTCCGTCGCCGCCGAGTTCCGGCGCCACGTCGTCGCCATAGGGGGTGGCCGCGTGCCAGCAGTGTTCGTACAGCGCCAGATAGGAGCGCACGAGGGCCGGCCCGCGGGCCAGGATCGCGCCGGCCGACCGGTCCTCGGGGTGCACGGGCAGGACGGCGAACTGCTGGTCCGCGATGATCATGTTCATCGGGACGGCGGGGGAGAGGCGGATCTCCACACCGGCCTCGACCCGGCGCCGGAGCATCTCCACCGCCTCGGGTGACGTGGTGATCCGCTGGTGGTAGATGGCGCGGATGCGCACCCCGTTGTCGATCTGCCGGCGGTCCCGGCTGAGCACCCGGTCCGCGACCTCCCGCACCAGGGCCGTCACGTGCATGGACGTCAGGTCGTGGCGGATGACGTCGGTGATGTCCTCCAGCACCTGCTGGATCCGCCCGTAGTCGTCGAGGATCTCCACCTCGACGTCGGAACCGCCCAGCGCGCCGGGCCGCAGGAACCGTCCGACCAGCGTCTCCAGCGCGCTGTACGCCCGGTCCGACTCGTCCAGGTGCTCGCGCAGCCGCTCCCGCTCGCGCTGGAGCATCCGCAGCAGGGCGATCTCCGGGTCGACGGCCGCGACCGCGTCCGGGCCCGGCCGCCACTCGCCGGACTGGAGGTCGGCGCGGGTGGCGTGGGTGGTGCCGGTCGGCACGATGAGGCCGAGCGAGATCAGCTCCGCCCGCCACTTCTCGCGTTCCTCGGACGAGAGGTCGAGTTCCTCGAAGGCGTCGTTGAGGTTGGACACCCCGCGCAGGCGCAGCTCCTGATAGAGGGCCAGCACCTTGTCGGCCGACTGGATGCCGTCCCTGCCATCGCCCGTTGCCATCGCGAAGCGACCCCCTCGTCTTACGAATCGACAGTCACACTTTGGCACATGCCGATCGGGGACGAGGAGAGGGATCAGTCCCGGGGTGCGCTCAGGCAGTCGGGGCACAGTCCCTTGAAGACGACCTCCGCGCCGCCGTCCATCCGCCAGGCGGTGAGCGGCGCGCCGCGCGGCGGCTCCGGAACCGGGGCCTCGACGTTCTCCACCCGGCCGCAGCGCACGCACAGCGCGTGCTGGTGGGGCGGACCGGCGACCTCGAAGACCGCGGGCAGGCCCGGGCGGTCGAACTTCGCGGCCAGGCCCGTCTCCAGGAAGTGCCGCAGCATCTCGTAGACGGCCTGGCTGGTGAGGGTCCCGAGGCGCTCGCGGGCCGCGGCCGTGATGGACTCGACGTCCATGTGCCCGCCCGCCGCCAGGACCTGCAGCACCTCCAGGCGCGGCCCGGTGACCCGCAGTCCTACGTCGCGGAGGCGCTGGATCACCGCCTCGCGGCCGGTCGACTCCTCCACGACAGCCATCACCGCGCCACCATCCGCAATCTGGTCGACTCAAAACTTTGGGAGCATCGTACCTCTTGCGAGTCCTTCTCGAGCGGGAGGAGCGGAAAGGGGCAGCGAAGGGCGCGGCGGGCTTCTGTCAGCCCCCGGCCCGGCACACGAGCAGGACGCTCTCGGTCCGCCCGTCCAGCCGGTGGGTGCGGCGCCGCTCCACCCGCAGGCCCGCCGCGTCCAGTTCGGCGGCGAGCCGCTCCCCGTCGACGACCCACTTGTCGGTGCTGCGCACCACCCGCTCGGTGCGGACCTTGCCGGTGAGCACCGAGTGGTAGGTGATCCGCTCGGTCATCCCGTCCGGGTCGAAGACCTGCCGGGCCACCGTCCACTCCTCGATCCCGTCGAACCGGGGCACCTGGAAGGCCCAGGTGCGCCGGGGCTCCTCGGCGAGCCCGCGCGGTCCGTGCGCGGTGAAGTCCAGGGCCAGGGCGCCGCCCGGCTCAAGCCGTCCCGCGACCTCCCGCAGCAGTCCGGGGCGGGCGTGGGGCGGTACGGCCGCGATCATCGTCCCGGCCAGCAGGGCCAGCCGGTACCTGCCCCGCAGCCGCAGTTCCGCGAGATCGGCCCGGGTGGTGACCAGCAGCCGCGAGACCTGGGGGCCGATCCGCCGGCCCCAGGCCCGCAGCCGCTCCAGGCTGGCCGGGTCCCGGTCCACCGCCTCGACCCGGAAGCCCTGCCGGGCGAACGGCACCGCCAGGCGTCCGGCTCCGCAGCCCAGGTCCAGGACCGGGCCGCCGCAGCGGCGCGCGAGGCTCAGGTAGCGGACGATGTCCGCGCTGTGCGGGCCCAGCAGGGCGTCGTGCAGCCAGCCGGCGTCCTCGTCCGCCGGGGCGGCCGACTCCAGACCGGGCAGGCAGTCCGCCGGGAGCAGCACGGCGGACCCCCCGTGCGCCGGGAGCCGGGAGTCCTGCGGGGTGGCCGGCCGGACCGGTGCGAACGCTGCGGGCACGACCGGCATGAAGGGCAGGGAAGTGCCGCTCGGTGTGTGCATCGCTCCTCCAGGGGCTCGCTCGGTCCAGCCGTCCGGGGCGTGGCTCCCCTGCCGCCGGGGGACCGCGCCGCTGGGGAAATCCTGTCCCGCGGGCGGGCGCCGGGGCCAGCGTTGCGGGCTGCGTGAACACGCGATGGCGTGGATCTGCCACGGTCCCGGGGCGGGGACGGGCGGTGCGTCAGAGGGAGCGGCCCAGCCGGACCGGGGAGAGCGCGGTGAACCCGTGACGGGTGAAGAACGGCAGGGACGGGGCCGCTTCGGCGGGCAGGGTGACCCGCTGGGTCAGCGCCCCGTGGGCCCGCATCCGCTCGCCCGCGGCCGCCAGGAGGGCCGAGCCGACGCCCTGCCGGCGGCGGTCCGGGGCGGTGCACAGGGCGTAGAGCTCGCCCTCGGCGGTGACGGGGAGGCCGCCCGACACCGCCCCGACGACGCCGCCGTCCGCGTCGGCGGCGACCAGCCAGCCGAGCCAGGCGGGCGCCCCGCCGGGAATTTCAATTTCCGCTCGAATGCGGGGGAGGGAGCAATGGGCCGACACCAGCCGGCCGACGCGCATTTCGCCGAGGAGGCTGCCGTAGTCCTCGCGTATGGCCGCGGCGAGGAGCCGGGAAATCGCCGCGGCGTCCCCCGGAGCTGCCGTCCGCACGTCAGCCAGCAGCATCTATCCCCCACCTCTCACCGCACCGGTCCTGAGCCCGCACGCGCCCACAATAGCGGCCAATTCGAGTGCCGGGGGTCGGGGGGAAATCTACGAATTGGCTTAGTAAATAGCCGGGTTGGGTGATCCCCTATCAACGGGTCCAACAACAGAGGGCGATCAGCGGGAGGATGGCCGACGCCGAGACGGCCACCGCGAACAGCCCGCGCAGCACCGGACGCCCCGCCCGGCGCGGCCCCAGGATCCGCCGCATCCGCACCGCCGCCGACGGACCGCCCGCCGCGAACGCCTTGTGCGGTGCGTGCCCCGTCGCCAGCGCGTACAGGGCCGTGGCCAGCGCATCGCTCGAACAGCGGCGCAGCGCCCGGTCGTCGGCGGTCATCTCCAGCAGCAGCGGCACCGTCCGCCCGCCGATCCGGGCCAGCGGCAGCCGCCGGAACACCGACGCGTACGCCCCCGCCGCCGCCACCAACAGGTGGTGGCGGCCGCCGATGTGGGCCCGCTCGTGCGCGAGCGCCGCGGCCAGCTCCTGCTCCGAGAGCACCTCCAGGGCCCCCGTCGAGACCACCACCCGGCGCGAGCGTCCCGGCAGGCAGTACACCGCCGGGCGCGGGTCGTCCAGCACCGTCACCCCCAGCCGCCCGTCGTAGCGGCCCACCAGCCGCAGCAGTTCGGCGTGCCGGGTGCGGGCCCGGCGCGCCCGCGCCAGCTCCCGTACGAAACCGGTCCCGGGCACCGCCAGCACCGCGAGCGCCGCCAGCGCGGCGAGCGCCTCGCGCGGGGAGGCGTCCAGCACCCGGCCCGGGGAGGGGAGGTCCAGGGTCAGGGCCATGTCGACCAGCCGGTGACTGGTCTGCGCGGGCAGCAGCAGCTGCGCCGGCAGCATCGCCGTCGACGCCGCGAACAGGGCGCCGCACACGATCCACACGGCCAGCCCCAGCCGGGGCGCCTGCTGCGCCCACACGGCACGGACCAGCATCCACGGCAGCACCAGCCCGGTGACCAGCGCGAGCCCCAGCGGGGGCAGGACGTGGTGGTTCACAGGGCCTCGCCCCCCGCGGGGGAGGGGCGTTCCGAGCGGGCGGCGCGCAGGGCCTCGTCCAGCGCCTCCACGTCCTCGTGGGACATCCGCTCCACGAACCGCAGCAGCGTGGCCCGGCGGTCCTGGCTGTCGCCGAGCGCGTCCTGCATGAGCGCCGCGGTGTACTCCTCACGGCTGCGCACCGCCTGGTACATCCAGGCCCGGCCCGACTTCTCGCGGCTCAGCCAGCCCTTGCGGTGCAGGATGTCGGCCACGGTCATGACGGTGGTGTAGGCGACCTTGCGCCCCCGGTTGATGTCGTCGACGATCTCGCGGACGGAGGCGGGCCGTTCCCACTGCCACACCCGGTCCATGATCTCGGCTTCCAGCTCTCCCAGCCGGCGTACGCGCATGCTCGTCGCCCTCCCCTCGGCAGCGGCTCATCGTACGGCGCGCCCTCGCGGCGGGGGCATACCCCCGCCCGGTACGCGGGGCCCGGGCGCGGGGGGCCGGAACGCGGCGAGCCCCTCCACACGGTCCTTCGTGTGGAGGGGCTCGCGGGCCCTGCGGCCGCCGGGCTACGCGCGGATCAGCCGGGCGATGGCCCTGCTCGCCTCGTCGACCTTGGCCTTCGCCTGGTCCCCGCCCTGGGCGATGGCCTCGGTGACGCAGCAGGCGAGGTGCTCGTCGAGCAGGGTCACGGCGCAGGACTGGAGCGCCGCGTTGATCGCGGACACCTGGGTGAGCACGTCGATGCAGTAGACGTCCTCGGCGACCATCCGCTGGACGCCGCGGACCTGGCCCTCGATCCGCCGCAGCCGCCGGATGACGTCTTCCTTCTGTGGTGCGTAACCGGCCACGGGGGCTCCTCAGTTGGCGGCGGCCCTGAAGCCGCGCAGACGCAGGCTGTTGCCGACGACGAAGACCGAGGAGAAGGCCATGGCCGCTCCGGCGATCATCGGGTTGAGCAGTCCGGCCGCGGCGAGCGGCAGGGCGGCCACGTTGTAGGCGAAGGCCCAGAACAGGTTCGAGCGGATCGTGCCGAGCGTCTTGCGGGCGAGCCGGATGGCGTCGGCCGCGGCCCGCAGGTCGCCCCGGACCAGGGTCAGGTCGCCGGCCTCGATGGCGGCGTCGGTGCCGGTGCCCATGGCCAGGCCGAGGTCGGCCTGGGCGAGCGCGGCGGCGTCGTTGACCCCGTCGCCGACCATAGCGACGCTGCGGCCCTCGGCCTGGAGGCGCTTGACCACGTCCACCTTGTCCTGCGGCATGACCTCGGCGATGACCTCGTCGATGCCCACCTCGCGGGCCACGGTCTCGGCCACGGCCTTGTTGTCGCCGGTCAGCAGGATCGGGGTCAGGCCCAGGGCGCGCAGCCGGCGGATGGCCTCGGCGCTGGTGTCCTTGACGGCGTCGGCGACCTCCAGCACCGCGCGCGCCTCCCCGTCCCAGGCCACCGCGATCGCGGTGCGGCCGGCCGACTCGGCGTCGGACTTGGCCCGCTCCAGGTGCGGGGGCAGTTCCATGGCCCACTCGGCGAGCAGCTTGCCGCGGCCGACGAGGACGGCGTGGCCCTCGACGACGCCCTGGACACCGAGGCCCGGGATGTTGGCGAAGTCCTCGGGGGCGGGCAGGGACCCGACGCGGGCGGCGGCGCCGGCGGCGACGGCCTGGGCGATGGGGTGCTCGGAGGCGTGCTCCAGGGCTCCGGCCAGGCGCAGGACCTCGGTCTCGTCGGTGCCCTCGGCGGTGTGCACGTGCAGCAGGGTCATCCGGCCGGTGGTGACGGTGCCGGTCTTGTCCAGGACGATGGTGTCGACCTTGCGGGTGGACTCCAGCACCTCGGGCCCCTTGATCAGGATGCCGAGCTGGGCGCCGCGGCCGGTGCCGACCAGGAGGGCGGTCGGGGTGGCCAGGCCCAGGGCGCAGGGGCAGGCGATGATCAGGACGGCGACGGCGGCGGTGAAGGCGGCCGAGAGACCGGAGCCGGTGCCGAGCCAGAAGCCGAGGGTGGCCAGCGCGATGGCGATGACGACCGGGACGAACACGGCGGAGATCTTGTCGGCGAGCCGCTGGGCGGCGGCCTTGCCGTTCTGCGCGTCCTCGACCAGCCGGGCCATGCGCGAGAGCTGGGTGTCGGAGCCGACCCGGGTGGCCTCGACGACCAGGCGGCCGCCTGCGTTCAGGGTGGCGCCGGTGACGGAGTCGCCGACGGAGACCTCGACGGGGACGGACTCGCCGGTGAGCATCGAGGCGTCGACGGCGGAGGAGCCCTCGACGACGGTGCCGTCGGTGGCGATCTTCTCGCCCGGGCGGACCAGGAAGCGGTCGCCGACCTGGAGGTCGGCCGTCGGCACGGTCACCTCGTGGCCGCCGCGCAGTACGGTGACCTCCTTGGCGCCCAGCTCCAGCAGCGCCTTGAGGGCGGCGCCGGCCTTGCGCTTGGACTTCGCCTCGAAGTAGCGGCCGGCCAGGATGAAGGTGGTGACGCCGGCCGCCGCCTCCAGGTAGATGTTCCCGGCGCCGTCGGTGCGGGCGATGGTGAACTCGAAGGCGTGCCGCATGCCGGGGGTGCCGGCCGTGCCGAAGAACAGGGCCCACAGCGACCACAGGAACGCGGCGATCGTGCCGACCGAGATCAGCGTGTCCATGGTGGCCGCGCCGTGCTTGGCGTTGGTCCAGGCGGCGCGGTGGAAGGGCCAGGCGGCGTAGGTGACCACGGGCGCGGCCAGGGTCAGCGAGAGCCACTGCCAGAAGTCGATCTGGAGGGCCGGGACCATCGCCATGGCGATGACGGGCACAGAGAGGACGACGGCGGCGGTCAGCCGCTGGCGCAGCGGGGCCAGTTCGTCGGCCTCGGCCGGCGGCTCCTGCCCGGCGCCGGACGGGGCGGAGGAGCGGGGCGGGGCGGGCTCGTGCGCGGTGTAGCCGGTGGCCTCGACGGTGGCGATCAGGTCCGCGACGGAGATGTCGGCCTCGGCGTCGAAGGTGACCTTCGCCTTCTCGGTGGCGTAGTTGACGGTCGCCTCGACGCCGTCCATGCGGTTGAGCTTCTTCTCGATGCGTGCCGCGCACGAGGCGCAGGTCATGCCGCCGATGGCGAGCTCGACCTGGGCGGCGCCGGGGGTGATGGTGGTCATGAGTGCTGCTCCTCGTTCGAGCGCGGGGCCGGTGCCGGGGCCCCCGGGGGAAGGAAGGGCCCCGGCGTCCGGGTGGGTCGGGGTGGGGCGGGCGTCAGGCCCGGCCGGTGAGCTCGTAGCCGGCGTCGTCCACGGCCGCGGCGATCGCGGCGTCGTCCGGCTCGCCGGCGGTGGTCACGGTGACCACGCCGCCGTCCACGTCCACGTCCACCGAGAGGACCCCGGCGAGCGCGCCGACGGACGCGGTGATGGCGGTCCGGCAGTGTCCGCAGCTCATGCCGGACACGCGGTAGACGGTGGCGGTGCTGTCGACGACGGCGACGGTGGTCGTGGTCTCACCGTTGGAGGCGCAGGCGCCATCGGGGGAACAGCAGGAAGACATGGGCTTCTCCTTGATCGTGCTGATCGTGCAGATACCCTCTGGGGGTATCCGGGCTGACTCCAGATATACCCCCCCGAGGTATTCGTTCGCAAGAGTTTCCCGCGCTTGACTTGATACCCCCTGGGGGTATGGTGGAGATCCATTGAACCGCTGTACGCGGCACCTACGTCGTACGGGAGACCAGGCATGAACACCGGAGTGAAGATCACCGCCTTCGCCGCCGCACTCGCGGCGGCCTTCGGCGCCGCCTACGGGGTCGGGGCGGGCGTCGGCCCCGTGGGCGAGCCGGCGAAGGCCGGGCACGCGGCCCACGCCACCCAGGCGAAGGCGCCCGCGGAGGGCGGGCACGGCGGCCACGATCAGGCCGCCGCCCAGGGCCCGGCGGCCGGCGGCCTCCAGGTCTCCGACGCCGGCTACACGCTGAGCCTCGACACCCCCGTGGTGGCCCCCGGCCAGGGCGAGCTCAGGTTCTCGGTCAAGGACGCCGCCGGCCGCAAGGTCACCGGCTACAAGACCGAACACGGCAAGGAACTGCACTTCATCGTCGCCTCGCGCGACCTGACGGTCTTCCGCCACCTCCACCCGGTGCGCGCCGGCGACGGCACCTGGTCCACCCCCGTGGACCTGCCCGCCGCGGGCGCCTACAAGGCCTTCGCCGACTTCGCCCCGTCGGCCGGGGACGCGAAGAACGTCACCTTGGGCGCCGACCTCACCGTCCCCGGTGCCTACGCGCCGAGCCCCATGCCCCCGGTCGCACCCACCGCCGAGGTGGACGGCTACCAGGTCGCCCTCGGCGGGACCCTCCAGCCCGGCAAGCCCGGCGAACTGAAGCTCACGGTCAGCAAGGACGGCAAGCCCGTCACCGACCTGGAGCCCTACCTCGGGGCCTACGGACACCTCGTCGCCCTGCGCGACGGCGACCTCGCCTACCTGCACGTCCACCCCAACGAGGGCGGCCCCGGCCCCGACGTCTCCTTCACCGCCACGGCCCCCAGCGCCGGCACCTACCGCCTCTTCCTGGACTTCCAGCACCAGGGCAAGGTCCGCACCGCGGCCTTCACCGTCCGGGCGGGCGGCGACGGCGCGGCCCAGGCTCCCGCCGCGCAGCCCGCACAGCCGGCCGGGGAGGAGCAGGGCGGTCACTCGCACTGACCTCCCGGCGGAACATCCCGCGGCCCGTCCTCGTTGTCGACATACCCCCCAGGGGTAAAGAAGGCCCGATGAAGGGAAGCGATCGCCGTGCCCGGTTACACCTCCCACAAGGACGACGTCCTCAAGCGGCTGCGCCGCATCGAAGGCCAGGTGCGCGGACTCCAGCGCATGGTCGAGGAAGGGACGTACTGCATCGACGTGCTCACCCAGGTCAGCGCCGCCACCAAGGCCCTGCAGTCCTTCGGGCTGACCATGATGGAGGACCACCTGCACTCCTGCGTCGCCGACGCCATCGCCGAGGGCGGCGACCAGGCCCGCGGCAAGGTCGAGGAGGCCTCGCGGGCCATCGCCCGCCTGGTCCGCGCCTGACCCGGCGCGGACCGGCGCCGGCCCTCCGTCCGCCGCGCACACGCGTCCGGGCCGGCCCCCCGAGGGGACCGGCCCGGACCGGTGCGCCGCAGGAGCGCCGGCGCGTCAGACGAGGTCGAAGCGGTCCAGGTCCATCACCTTGGCCCACGCCGCGACGAAGTCCTTCACGAACGCCTCCTTCGCGTCGTCGCTCGCGTACACCTCCGCCAGGGCGCGCAGTTCGGAGTTGGACCCGAAGACCAGGTCCGCCCGGCTGCCCGTCCACCGGACCGCGCCCGTCGCGGCGTCCCGGCCCTCGAAGGAGGTCTCGTCCTCGGACACCGCCGTCCACGTCGTGCCCAGGTCGAGCAGGTTGACGAAGAAGTCGTTGGTCAGGGTCCCGGGGGCGTCGGTGAGGACGCCCAGCGAGGACCGTCCGTGGTTCGCGCCGAGCACGCGCAGCCCGCCGACGAGCACCGTCATCTCGGGCGCGCTCAGGGTCAGCAGGTTCGCCCGGTCCAGCAGCAGGTACTCGGCCGGCAGCCGGCCGTCCTTGCCCAGGTAGTTGCGGAAGCCGTCGGCCGCCGGCTCCAGCGCGGCGAAGGACTCCACGTCCGTCTGCTCCTGCGAGGCGTCCACCCGGCCCGGGCTGAAGGGCACCTCGACGTCGAAGCCCGCGTCCTTCGCGGCCTTCTCGACGGCCGCGCCGCCCGCGAGCACCACGAGGTCGGCCACCGAGACCTGCCGGCCGTCCGTGCGGCCCTCGTTGAAGGACCGCCGGATCCCCTCCAGGGTGCGCAGCACGGCCGTCAGCCGGTCGGGCTCGTTGACCTCCCAGCCGATCTGCGGCTGGAGGCGGACGCGGCCGCCGTTGGCGCCGCCGCGCTTGTCGCTGCCGCGGAAGGAGGAGGCGGCCGCCCACGCGGCGGACACCAGATCGGCCACCGACAGGTCCGAGGCCAGCACGCGGGCCTTGAGATCGGCGACGTCGGCGGCGCCGACGGGCTCGTGCGTCCGGGCCGGCAGCGGGTCCTGCCACAGCAGCTGCTCGGCCGGGACCTCCGGGCCCAGGTAGCGGACGACGGGGCCCATGTCGCGGTGCGTCAGCTTGTACCAGGCGCGGGCGAAGGCGTCCGCGAACGCGGCGGGGTCGGCGTGGAAGCGGCGCGAGATCGGCTCGTAGACCGGGTCGAAGCGCAGCGACAGGTCGGTGGTCAGCATCGTCGGGGCGTGGGTCTTCGACGGGTCGTGCGCGTCGGGCACGGTCCCCGCGCCCGCGCCGTCCTTCGGCCGCCACTGGTGGGCGCCGGCCGGGCTCGCGAACAGCTCCCACTCGTAGCCGAAGAGGATGTCGAAGAAGCTGTTGTCCCAGGTGGTCGGGGTGTCGGTCCAGATCCCCTCCAGACCGCTGGTGATGGCGTCCCCGCCCTTGCCGGTGCCGTGCGCGTTCGCCCAGCCCAAACCCTGCGCCGACATCGGCGCGCCCTCGGGGGCCTCGCCGACGCTCTCGGCCGGGCCCGCGCCGTGGGTCTTGCCGAAGGTGTGGCCGCCCGCGATCAGGGCGACCGTCTCCTCGTCGTTCATCGCCATCCGGTGAAACGTTTCACGGATGTCGCGCGCCGCGGCTATCGGGTCCGGGTTGCCGTTCGGGCCCTCCGGGTTCACGTAGATCAGGCCCATCTGGACCGCGCCGAGCGGGCTCTCCAGCTCACGGTCGCCGGTGTAGCGCTGGTCGCCCAGCCAGGTGGTCTCCGGGCCCCAGTACACGTCCTCGTCCGGCTCCCAGACGTCCGCGCGCCCGCCGCCGAAGCCGAAGGTCTCCAGGCCCATCGTCTCCAGGGCGACGTTCCCCGCCAGGATCATCAGGTCGGCCCACGAGAGGCTGCGCCCGTACTTCTTCTTCACCGGCCACAGCAGGCGGCGGGCCTTGTCCAGGTTGCCGTTGTCCGGCCAGCTGTTGAGCGGCGCGAACCGCTGCTGGCCGGCCCCGGCGCCGCCGCGGCCGTCGCTGATCCGGTAGGTGCCCGCGCTGTGCCAGGCCATCCGGACCATGAAGGGGCCGTAGTGGCCGAAGTCGGCGGGCCACCAGTCCTGCGAGGTCGTCAGCACCTCCGCGATGTCCTGCTTGACCGCGGGGAGGTCGAGGGTCTTGAACGCCTCGGCGTAGTCGAACCCCTCGCCCAGCGGGTTCGCCACGGCGGGGTTCTTCGCGAGGATCTTCAGATTGAGCGAATCCGGCCACCACTGGCGGTTTCCGCCGCCCTGGGTCGGGTGCGCGGCGCGACCGTGGGCGACGGGGCAGCCTTCGGTTTGCTTCTCAGACATGGGAATCCTTCCGCACCGGGGGGTGTCGCGGTGCACGGAAATCGCTGGAGTGTTTTCCTGTCCCTTGGCTATCGGCAGATCCGATCCTACGATGGACGGATTCCAAGTCAAGAAGCACGCCAGAGTACGCTTCCCCAGGAATGGGTGACCCTATGAGTGACCTGCTGGAACGACTTCGAAGCCGTGGCTGGCGGATGACCGCGCAGCGCCGCGTCGTCGCCGAGGTGCTGGACGGGGACCACGTCCACCTCACCGCCGACGAGGTCCACGCCCGGGCGGCTCGGCGGCTGCCCGAGATCTCCCGGGCCACCGTCTACAACGCCCTGGGGGAGCTGGTCGCCCTCGGCGAGGTGGCGGAGGTCTCCACGGACGGGCGCGCCAAACGCTACGACCCCAACGCGCGCCGGCCGCACCAGCACCTGGTCTGCTCCGGCTGCGGGACGATCCGCGACGTCCACCCGGCCGGTGATCCGCTGGCCGGATTCCCGGAATCGGAGCGCATGGGTTTCACGGTGTCCAAGGTCGAGGTCACCTACCGGGGACTTTGTCCGTCCTGCTCCTGACCCATTCCTCTCCTCCTGCCGCATTCCGCATTCCGTATTCGGATATCCGGCCTTTTCCGGCCCTTCCGTTCCGGCGCATTCCCCGGCCCGCCGCCGGCGCGATCGCGACGGCGGCCCGTGCCCGTCCTCCCGCCCCGTTCACCCCTCACGGTGAGTAGTCGTACCGCTCGTCCACAGGCCCGGCCGACGGGACGGGAGTGTCCCAGGGTGCCGCTAGGCTTCTCGGATGGCCCTTTCGGACGCTTCCCCCGAGATCTCAGACGAGGTCTCCGACGCTTTGCGGGTGCTCCACCGCGTCTTCGGTTACAGCTCCTTCCGCGGTGACCAGCAGGAGATCATCGAGCAGCTGATCGGCGGCGGCGACGCCCTCGTCCTGATGCCCACCGGCGGCGGCAAGTCGCTCTGCTACCAGATCCCGGCGCTCGTCAGAGAAGGCACCGGCATCGTGATCTCCCCGCTGATCGCGCTGATGCAGGACCAGGTGGACGCGCTGACCGCCCTCGGGGTCCGGGCCGGGTTCCTCAACTCCACGCAGGACCCCTACGAGCGGCAGGCCGTGGAACAGGCCTTCCTCGCCGACGAGCTGGACCTGCTCTACCTCGCCCCCGAGCGGCTGCGCACCGAGGGCACCCAGCGGCTGCTCGACCGGGGCAAGGTCTCCCTGTTCGCCATCGACGAGGCGCACTGCGTCGCCCAGTGGGGCCACGACTTCCGCCCCGACTACCTCGCGCTGTCCATGCTGCACGAGCGCTGGCCCAAGGTGCCGCGGATCGCCCTGACCGCGACGGCCACCGAGGCCACCCACGCCGAGATCGCGACCCGGCTGGGCCTGCAGGACGCCAGGCACTTCGTCGCCAGCTTCGACCGCCCCAACATCCAGTACCGGATCGTCCCCAAGGACAACCCCGCCCGGCAGCTGCTGGAGCTGATCCGCGCCGAGCACGACGGGGACGCCGGCGTCGTCTACTGCCTCTCCCGCTCCTCCGTGGAGAAGACCGCCGCGTTCCTGCGGGAACAGGGCATCGACGCCGTCCCGTACCACGCCGGCATGGACTCCCGCGCGCGTGCCGCGAACCAGGCCCGCTTCCTGCGCGAGGACGGGGTCGTGGTCGTCGCCACCATCGCCTTCGGCATGGGCATCGACAAGCCCGACGTGCGCTTCGTCGCCCACCTCGACCTGCCCAAGTCCGTCGAGGGCTACTACCAGGAGACCGGCCGCGCCGGCCGCGACGGCGAACCCGCCACGGCGTGGCTCGCCTACGGCCTCCAGGACGTCGTCCAGCAGCGCAAGCTCATCGACGGCTCCGAGGGCGACGACGCCCACCGCCGCTCCCTGGGCATGCACCTCGACGCCATGCTCGCCCTCTGCGAGACCGTCGACTGCCGGCGCGCCCGGCTGCTGGAGTACTTCGGCCAGCACGGCGGCCCCTGCGGCAACTGCGACACCTGCCTGACCCCCGCCGAGTCCTGGGACGGCACCGTCGCCGCCCAGAAGCTGCTGTCCACGGTGTGGCGGCTGGCCAAGGAACGCCGCCAGAAGTTCGGCGCCGGCCAGATCATCGACATCCTCCAGGGCAAGAAGACCGCCAAGGTCATCCAGTTCGACCACGACGCCCTCTCGGTCTTCGGCGTCGGCGCCGACCTCGGCACCGCCGAATGGCGCGGCGTCGTGCGCCAGCTGCTGGCGCAGCGGCTGCTGGCCGTGGAGGGCGACTACGGCACCCTCGTCCTCACCGACGCCAGCGGCGAGGTGCTCGGCGGACGCCGCACCGTCCAGATGCGCAAGGAGAAGAAGGCCCCGGCCACCGCCCGCAAGGAAGGCGGCTCCCGCTCCGGCAAGGCCGCCCGCGTCCCCGTCGACCTCCCCGCCGCCGCCGTCCCCGTCTTCGAGGCCCTGCGCGCCTGGCGGGCCGCGACGGCCAAGGAGCAGGGCGTGCCCGCGTACGTCGTCTTCCACGACGCGACGCTCCGGGAGGTCGCTACCCGGCTGCCCGGCACCGTAGAGGAACTCGGCGGGATCGGCGGCGTCGGCGAGGCCAAGCTCGCCAAGTACGCCGAGGGCCTCCTCGACGCCCTGGCCACCTGCCGGGCGGACGGCGCCGTGGCCACCGCCGCACCGGCTCCCGTCGCCGCGCCGCTCACCGGGCTCGCGCCCGCCGCGCCCCGCCGGGCCGCGCCGCAGGCCGCCCCGGAGACCGCCCCGGAGGAGCCGCCCTTCGAGGACGAACCGCCCTTCGACCCGGAGGAGATCGACCCTCCCTGGGACGACTGGCGCTGACCCGCCGGCAGGGGCGGCCCCGCAGGGGCCGCCCCGCCACCCCCGCCGGTCAGGCGCCGACGTACGCCGCCAGATGCTCGCCGGTCAGCGTGGAGGAGGCGGCCACCAGCTCGGCCGGCGTGCCCTCGAAGACGATCCGCCCGCCGTCGTGGCCGGCGCCCGGCCCCAGGTCGATGATCCAGTCGGCGTGCGCCATGACCGCCTGGTGGTGCTCGATCACGATCACCGACTTGCCGGAGTCCACCAGCCGGTCCAGCAGCCCCAGCAGGTGCTCCACATCGGCCAGGTGCAGGCCCGCGGTCGGCTCGTCCAGGACGTAGATCCCGCCCTTCTCACCCATGTGCGTGGCCAGCTTCAGCCGCTGCCGCTCCCCGCCCGACAGCGTGGTCAGCGGCTGGCCGAGGGTCAGGTAGCCCAGGCCGACGTCCACCAGCCGCTCCAGGATCCGGTGCGCCGCCGGGGTACGCGCCTCGCCCGAGCCGAAGAACTCCTCCGCCTGGGCCACCGGCATCTCCAGCACCTCGCTGATGTCCCGGCCGCCGAGCCGGTACTCCAGCACCGACGCGTCGAACCGCTTGCCGTCGCAGTCCTCGCAGGTCGTGGCCACCCCGGCCATCATCGCCAGGTCGGTGTAGACGACCCCGGCGCCGTTGCAGGTCGGGCAGGCCCCCTCCGAATTGGCGCTGAACAGGGCCGGCTTGACGCCGTTGGCCTTGGCGAACGCCTTGCGGATCGGCTCCAGCAGCCCCGTGTACGTCGCCGGGTTGCTCCGCCGCGAACCGCGGATCGGCGTCTGGTCCACCGACACCACCCCCGCCGAGGCCGGGACGGAACCGTGGATGAGCGAGCTCTTGCCCGAGCCGGCCACCCCCGTGACCACCGTGAGCACCCCCAGCGGGACGTCCACGTCGACGTCGCGCAGGTTGTGCGCCGACGCCCCGCGGATCTCCAGCACGCCCGACCGCTCGCGCGGCGACCCCTTGAGGGAGGCCCGGTCGTCGAAGTGCCGCCCGGTCACCGTCCCGCTGGCCCGCAGCCCCTCGACCCCGCCCTCGAAGCACACCGTGCCGCCCGCCGCGCCGGCGCCCGGCCCCAGGTCGACGACGTGGTCGGCGATCGCGATGACCTCCGGCTTGTGCTCCACGACCAGCACCGTGTTGCCCTTGTCGCGCAGCCGCAGCAGCAGCCCGTTCATCCGCTCGATGTCGTGCGGGTGCAGGCCGGTGGTCGGCTCGTCGAAGACGTACGTGACGTCGGTCAGCGCCGAGCCGAGGTGGCGGATCATCTTCACCCGCTGCGCCTCCCCGCCCGACAGCGTGCCCGCCGCCCGGTCCAGCGAGAGGTACCCCAGCCCGATCTCCACGAACGAGTCCAGCGTGTGCCGCAGCGTGGCCAGCAGCGGCGCCACCGAGGGCTCGTCC
The DNA here is from genome assembly GCF_042884105.1 of Streptomyces sp. NPDC058157. NCBI lineage: Bacteria > Bacillati > Actinomycetota > Actinomycetes > Kitasatosporales > Streptomycetaceae > Streptomyces > Streptomyces sp. NPDC058157. The sequence goes on along the minus strand of NZ_JBHVUQ010000104.1, from coordinate 3,668 downwards.
AGACCGCTCACCCACGTGGCCAGGTCGCTGATCTGCATCGCGCAGGCGTCCGCGATGCTGATCCCCTCGACCTTCGAGGACCGCGCGCCCTCGCTCAGCCGCGTCCCTGCGCAGTCCGGACACGTGGTGAAGGTGACCGCGCGCTCCACGAACTCCCGGATGTGCGGCTGCATCGCCTCCTTGTCCTTGGCCAGCATCGACTTGCGGATCCGCGGGATCAGCCCCTCGTACGTCATGTTGATCCCGGCGATCTTCATCCGGACCGGCTCGCGGTGGAGGAAGTCGGCCAGCTGCTTCCTGGTGAACGAGCGGATCGGCTTGTCCGGGTCGAAGAGGCCCGACTCGACGTAGAGCCGGTAGTTCCAGCCGCCGGGCTTGTAGCCGGGGATGGTCAGCGCCCCCTCGTTCAGGGACTTGGACTCGTCGAACAGCTGGGCGAGGTCGAGGTCGTTGACCGTGCCCCGGCCCTCGCAGCGCGGGCACATGCCGCCGGTGATGCTGAACTCGCGCCGCTCCTTGACCGTCTGCCCCCCGCGCTCCAGGGTGACCGCGCCCGCGCCGCTGATCGAGGCCACGTTGAAGGAGTACGCCTTGGGGGAGCCGATGTGTGGGTCGCCGAGCCGGCTGAAGAGGATGCGCAGCATCGCGTTGGCGTCCGTGGCGGTGCCGACCGTGGAGCGGGGGTCGCCGCCCATCCGCTGCTGGTCCACGGCGATCACCGTCGTCAGTCCGTCCAGCACGTCCACGTCGGGGCGGGCCGCCGTGGGCATGAAGCCCTGGACGAAGGCGCTGTACGTCTCGTTGATCAGCCGCTGGGACTCCGCGGCGACGGTGTCGAACACGAGCGAGCTCTTGCCCGAGCCGGACACCCCGGTGAACACCGTCAGCCGCCGCTTGGGGATCTCCACGCTGACGTCCCGGAGGTTGTTCTCCCGCGCACCGTGCACCCGGATCATGTCGTGGCTGTCGGCGGCGTGCGGTACGGGCGGCCGGTCGTTGGTCGTGCCCCTGCTCATCGTCTCTCCCTCGTCGGCGCGGCCGCGGCGGCGTCCCTCGGCGCCCCGGCCCGTTCCACGCTACGCGAGGGCTCAGGGCTCCTGCTTCTCCGAACGTGACCGGTCCGGGCACGGGGGCAGGGCCGGGCGGTCCTTCGTCCGCACGGCCGGCAGCCAGGCGCTGGCCCGCGGTGCCCCGCCCGGCAGCCGCACCCGGTACCAGAGCGTGGAGCGGAAGTCCGACTCGTCGATGACGGGCTCCCCCCGCGCCAGCTCGCAGTCGGCGTCGAGGACGTCGGCGTGCCACACCCGGGTCGGCACGACGTTCCCGGCGGTGTAGGGCCGCGCCGGGTCGACCGCCAGGCCCAGGCTGCACCGCGGCTCCCGGTCGGCCCGGTCCTGGCAGGCCCGCTCGGCGTTGAACACCCGCACCGGCAGCGGCGCCTCCCGTGACCCGCCGGGCGGGGCCGCCGCGACCTCCCCTCCGGACGAGGACCACAGGGCGGCGGCTGCCGCCCCGCAGGTGGCGGCGGCCAGCAACACCGCCCGCCGCCGCAGCAGCACCGCCGTGCGGGCCCGGAGCCCGCGGCCCGCGGCGGCGCCCGCGTCCGTCGTGGGTCCGGCCGTCGTGTACCCGTCCGCCGGAGCCTCGGCCGTCGTGGGTCCGGCTGGGGGAGCCTCGGCCGTCGTGGGTCCGGCTGGGGGAGCCTCGGCCGTCGTGGGTCCGGCCGTCGTCACCGCGTCCCCTCCAGGGGCGCCCGCCGACCGCGCGGCGCCGATCCGCCGCAGCAGGCTCTCCGCCGTGTGGGCCGCCCGGGCCTCGTGGGTGGGGGCCAGGCAGTCGGCCGCCAGGGACCGCCAGAACTCCGGGATCCCGCCGTCCATCCGCAGGGCGGCGCGCCCCGCCGCGTACTCCTGCACGGCCGCGCCCCGTGCCATCGGGGTGGCCCCGGGGAACAGCGGGGCACCGGCGGCGAACACCTCGTGGATCACCAGGCCCAGGGCCCAGACGTCGGCGCTCGCCCGGACCCGTACGCCCCGCTCACCGAGCGGTGCCCTCCAGCGCTCCGGCGGAAGGTAGTCGAGGGTGCCCATCGGCGCCGCGTACCCGTGGGTCCCGGTCAGCTCCGTGGCGAGCCCGAAGTCCGAGAGCCTGACCGCACCGTCCGCGCCGATCAGGACGTTCTCCGGCTTGAGGTCGGCGTGCACCCAGCCGCTGCGGTGCAGGTGGGCCAGCCCCTCGCAGATCCCCGCGACCAGCCGTCCGCCCTCCGCGTGCGACACCCCGGCGTCGATCCGCTCGCGCAGACTGCCCGCCGCACGCTCCATGACCAGCACGACCGCCCCGTCCAGCGACGGGTGCTCCGGCGCGTCGAGCACCAGGTAGTCCAGCAGCCGGACCAGCCGGGGGTGCCCCGCCCGGGTCCCGAGCTCCACCTCGCGCCGGGCGGCCTCGGCCACGCCCCGGGCCTGCCGCGGCGCCAGCCCGGCCGTCGGCATCACCTTCAGGGCCACCTCGCCGCCCTGCCGCGGATCCGCCGGCCGCCCGGCGTAGACGGTCGCCCAGCCGCCGGCCCCGATCGGCTCGCCCACCACCCACGCCCCCACCCGGTGGCCCGGGGGCAGGAGTTCCGTGTCACCGTCGTCGCTTCCCCACCGGGCGCCGGGGCTGTGCAGCCGCTTCACCCGGCTACCCCCGCGCCCCCGCTTCGGCCCGTGAGGGCGGCAGCAGCCCGAGGTGTTCCTCCCGGACGATCCCGAACCTCAGCGCCAGCCCGACCACCGCGTCCCGCTTGCCGTTGTGCCGCTCGCCCCGCCCGGGCTCGGAGGCGGCGGGGCCGCCGATCCGCAGCTTCTCCACGGCCAGGTAGTCGATGTGCGAGCTCACCGCCCGCGCCGTCAGCCGGCCGCAGCCGGGACGCCCGCGCAGCCGCTCCACCACCTGCGGGGTGGTCGGCACCGAGACCGGCGAGCGGTCCCGCAGCCAGGGCTCGCAGAGCGCGACCAGCACCAGGAAGTACGTGGCCGTCTCGTCCAGGGAGTACGCCGTCACCGTGCGCCCCGTCAGCCGGCCGCCGGGGCCGGGCGGGTCCAGGTAGAGGTGGTCGGGGGCGAACACCTGGAAGGAGACCGCGCCGCCGGCCCGGGTGGGCAGCACCACCCGGGAGAACTCGAACGGTATGGGCGCCCCCGCCCGGCGCGGCGGCACCCGCAGGTACTCGCCCGCCCCTTCCGGGTTCTCCACCAGGTAGCTCTGGGTGGGGCTGTGGTTGCTCAGCTGCCAGTGGTCGTCGGTGACGCGGATCTCCCCGGCCAGCCGGGAGATCGCCACGTCGTCCAGGCGGAGTTCGACCGGCGTCCGCGCGTCCCCGCGCCCGAACCGCGCCGCTTCCCCGGGCCCGAGCCGCAAGGTGACCGCCCCGCCGCCCGCGCCGCCTCCGGGCAGATGGACGACTATGCCGCTCACGATTCCCCCTGTCCGACGTGTCGACAGACGCCTGGACAGGGACGTTACCCGCTACGGCCCTGCCTGGCCCGTGCCCCTTCGGCCAATTCGGCGGAGCCCTGAACAGCGTCTCGGGGATGGGGGAGGGCGGGGTTCGAGAGGGGCGGTCTCGGAGAAGGGTCGGGGGTTTCCCGTCAGTCTCATCGTCCTTCCGTGTCGGGCCGGCC
>NZ_JBHVUQ010000103.1:0-26814 GCF_042884105.1 Streptomyces sp. NPDC058157 | reverse complement strand
GTGCCCGCGGGGGGGCCCGGGCCCCCGTGGACATTTTCCCAAGGGTCCGGGGGGGGGGGGGGGGGGGCGGGGGGGGGCGGGGGGGGGGGGGGGGGGCCGCGCGCCGCGGGCCCGGGTCAGGGGCGGGTGTTCCAGCCCGCGATCACCGGGAGGCCGTGTTCCGTGGAGAGTTCGCTGACGGTGCCGGTGCGCAGCAGGAAGAGTCGGCCCGCCTCGGGGGGCAGGCCGAGGTAGCGGGCGGTCAGGACGCGCAGGAAGTGGCCGTGGGCGACGAGGACGACGTCCCCCTTGTCCGCGCGCAGCACCTCCGCGGCCCGGGCCAGGACCCGGTCCGCGCGGGCGCCGACCTGGGCGGCGCTCTCACCGGGGTGCTCTGCGTCGCCCGGCGGGACGCCGTCGGTCCACAGCGACCAGTCGGGGCGGGTGCGCCGGATCTCGGCGGTGGTGATGCCCTCGTAGCCGCCGTAGTCCCACTCGTGGAGGTCGGGTTCGGGCACCCCGTCGGTCAGTCCGGCCAGTTCGGCCGTGGCGACGGCCCGGCTCAGGGGGCTGGTCAGGACCAGGGCGGGGTGGCGGTCTCGGAACCAGGGGGCCAGCGACAGGGCTTCGTCGGCCCCGCGGGCGGTCAGCGGCACGTCGGTGAGTCCGGTGTGCCGCCCGTTGGCGCTCCACGCGGTCTCTCCGTGCCTCACCAGTAGCAGTTCACTCATACCCCCGGACCCTATGGGGAGGCGCTCGCGCCCGGCATGTCGGGGCGGTGGAGCGGGGCGGACGTGTCACTGTCGGGCGTCATGGACGTGAGTGTGTGCCGGCGGCTGACCTTCCTGCTGCTGGTGCTGACCTGGGTGACCGGGCTGATCGAGGCGGTCAGCCTGCTGGCGCTGGGGCCGGTGTTCACCGCGATGCAGACCGGCAACGTGCTCTTCCTGTCGTTCGGGCTGGCCCACCAGGGGAGCCTCCCGGCGCTGGCGGCCGGGGTGTCGCTGCTGTCGTTCGCCGTGGGGGCGGTGTGCGCGGCCCGGCTGGAGGGGGCGGCGGACGCCCGGGGGCGGCACTGGTTCGCGCTCGGACTGTTCGTCGAGGCGGCGCTGATCACCGTCGCCGCGGCGATCGGCTGGGGCCTGGCGCCCCGTTACGGAGCCCCGGCCGCCCGGCACCTGCTGACCGCGTCCGCCCTGGCGGTGGCGATGGGCTTCCGCAACGTCACGAGCATGCGGGTCAACCTGCCCGGGGTGCCGACGACCCTGGTCACCCGGTCCATGACGGCCCTGCTCGGCGGATCGGCCCTGGGGCACGACACCGCCTTCGGCTACGGGACGGGGGCGTGGGGGCGGCGGGCGTGGGCGGTGGCCGCGATGTTCACGGGCGGGCTGACCGGGGGGCTGCTGGTGCGGGCCGGCTGCCCGGTGAACGGGCTGCTGCTGCCGGCGGCCGCGGTGGTGCTGGCGGTGGCCCTGGTGTACCTGAGGCAGCCGGCCCTGCACTGCGCCTGACGCGGCGGCGGGTGCCGCCGCGTCAGGGGGCGTCGCTCCGCCGGGCCCCACGGAAGCGGGCCTGGGCCTCGCCGAGGTCCACCAGCGGCTCGGGGTAGTCGAGGCGGGCCCGTTCGGCGGCGGGCAGCTTCCAGGGCTCGTGGACGCGGGGCGCGGGCAGGTCCGCGAGTTCGGGTACCCAGCGGTGGACGTAACGGCCCTCGGGGTCGTGGCGCAGGCCCTGGCGGACGGGGTTGAGGACCCGGTTGGGGCGGGTGTCGGTGCCGGTTCCGGCCACCCACTGCCAGTTGAGCTGGTTGTTGGCCACGTCCCCGTCCACGAGGAGGTCGAGGAAGTGGCGGGCTCCGGTGCGCCAGTCCGCGTAGAGGGTCTTGGTGAGGAAGCTCGCGGCCAGCAGCCGGCCCCGGTTGTGCATCCAGCCCTCGTGGCGCAGCTGGCGCATGGCCGCGTCGACCACCGGGTAGCCGGTGCGGCCGTCCCTCCAGGCCTGGACCTCCTCCTCGGCGTGGCGGCCGGTGCGCCAGCGGTCGTGGCGGGGGCGGTAGTCCTGTGCGGCGGCCCGGGGGCGGGCGGCGAGGACCTGGTGGTGGAAGTCGCGCCAGCACAACTGCCGGACGAAGGCCTCGGCGCCGGGTCCCCCGGCGGCGCGGGCGCGCGCGGCGGCCTCGACGGGCGAGAGGGTGCCGAAGTACAGGTGCGGGGAGAGCCGGGAGGTGGCGTCGGCGGCGAGGTCGTCGTGGGTGTCCTCGTACCGGGAGACGCCCGAGCGCAGCCAGCGGGTCAGCATCCGGCGGGCCTCGCCCTCGCCGCCGCGCGCCAGGCCCGGGGAGGTCCCGGTGACGGAGGAGCGGCGCGGGAGGTCCTCGGACCCGATGCCCCCGGGTACGCGGACGGCGCGCGGCGCGGCGGCCACCGGGCGCGGCGGCAGTTCGCTCCAGCGGCGCAGGTACGGGGTGAAGACGGCGAAGTGGTCGGCGCCCTTGCCCTTCGGGAGCACCGCGCCGGGGGCCACCGCCGTGATCACCGCGTCGTGCGCGTGCAGGGCGCACCCCTGGGACCGGAGGGCCTCGCGCAGCCGCCGTTCGCGGTCCTGGGCGTAGCCGCTGGCGCCCGCGGCGAGGTGCACCTGGTCGGCGCCGGCCTCCCGGACGAGGGCGCAGACCTCGTCCACCACGTTCCCGGAGCGCAGGACGAGGCGGCCGCCCCGGTCGCGCAGTCCGGCGTCGAGGCCGGCGAGGCAGTCGGCGAGGAAGGCCAGCCGGTTGGGCACGGCGAAGCCGGAGCGGTCGAGGCCGCGGTCGCGGACGAACAGCGGGACCACCCGGTCGCGGGCGGCCAGGGCGGCGCGCAGCGGCGGGTGGTCGTGCAGGCGCAGGTCGCTGGTGTACAGGACCACGGCGGTGTTCACGGTGCTGGTCTCCCCCGTCCGAATTCCGGGCGATCCGGGCTGAAGGGACCATTGGTACAGTCCTGGCATGGCGGTGGACGAGCTCGACACCCGGATCCTGCGTCTGCTGATCGAGCAGCCGCGTACCAGTGTCCGCGAGTACGCCCGAATCCTCGGCGTGGCGCGCGGGACCCTCCAGGCCCGGCTGGACCGGCTGGAGCGCACGGGTGTGATCACCGGCAGCGGTCCGGTGCTGTCCCCCGCGGCCCTCGGGCACCCGGTGCTGGCCTTCGTGCACATCGAGGTGACGCAGGGGCACCTGGACGACGTGGGCGACGCCCTGGCCGCCGTGCCGGAGATCATCGAGGCCTTCTCGATCACCGGCGGCGGGGACCTGCTGACGCGGGTGGCCGCCCGGGACAACGCCCACCTGGAGGACGTGATCCAGCGGCTGATCCGGCTGCCGGGGGTGGTCCGCACCCGGACCGAGGTGGCGCTGCGGGAACGGGTCGCCCACCGGTTGCTGCCGCTGGTCGAAGCGGTGGGACGGGCGGCGCGCAAACCCTGACAGGATGGATCGCACACCCATAGGACCGGCAGGACGGGCACAACGGATGATCTCCGTCATATTCGATCTCGACGGCACCCTCGTGGACAGCGAGCCGAACTACTACGAGTCCGGGCGCCGCACCCTGGAGCGCCACGGCGTCCCCGGCTTCACCTGGGAGGAGCACTCCCGGTTCATCGGCATCGGGACCCTGGAGACGCTGGAGCTGCTCAAGGAGCGGTACGGGCTGCGGGCGCCGGTGGAGCAGCTGCTGGCGGAGCAGAACGCCGCCTACCTGGAGCTGGCCCGCACCCGTACGGAGGCCTTCCCGGAGATGCGGGGGTTCGTGGAGCGGCTGCACGCGCGGGGCGTCCCGATGGCGGTGGCGTCCGGGTCCTCCCTGGAGGCCATCGACGCCGTGCTGGAGGGGACGGGGCTGGCGGCGTGGCTGACCACGGTGGTCTCCGCCGAGGAGGTCGAACGGGGCAAGCCCGCGCCGGACGTGTTCCTGGAGGCCGCGCGCCGGCTGGGCGCCGCCCCGGCCTCCTGCGTGGTGGTCGAGGACGCGGCGCCGGGGGCCCTGGCGGCCCGCGCCGCCGGGATGCACTGCCTGGCGGTCCCGTACGTGGCACCGGCCGCCGGTGAGCCCGCCTTCGCCGGGGCGGGCCTGCTCTTCGCGGGCGGCCAGGCGGAGTTCAGCGCGGCCGCGGCCGAGGAGTGGCTGGGCTCGCTCGGGGGCGGTTGGCCCGGGGGCGAGTGACCGGCCGGCCACCGACGCCCGGCGGGCGGGGGCGGCGGTCCGGCGGGCCGGGGCGGCGGAACGGCGGGGGCGGACCGCGGCCCGGCGGGGGTGGCGGCGGAACGGCGGGAACGGACGGCGGTCCGGCAGGCCGGGACAGTGGTCCGGCGGGGGCGAGGGACCGCGCCCGTCCACCGGCCACCAGCCACCAGCCACCGGCAGACGAGGGCAGCCGGTCGGCGGGGGCGGCGATGCGCGGGCGGAGGAGGCCCGCCCGGGGGCGGTGGTCAGCCCATGACGCGGGGCAGGCGGACGCTGAGGAGCACCGTCAGGGCGATCAGCCCGAGCTGGACCAGAAGGGTCGTGGCGAGGGCGTCCCGCATGCCGAACGAGGCGGTCAGCGCCAGGAAGAGGCTGCCGACGGTCGCCACGCCCAGGGCGAGCGAGGACTGCTGCGTGGTGACCATGACCCCGCTGCCCACGCCGGCCCGGTCGGCCGGCACGTCCGAGAGCATCAGCCGCATCAGCACCGGCAGCTGGAGGCCCTGGCCGACACCGGCGACGGCCATCCCCGGGGCGAGGGCGGCGAGCCCCAGGCCGGGCCAGCCGCGCCAGACGGTCACCAGCAGCAGGCCGATCCCGGCGGCCTGGACCAGCCCCCCGGCGGTGACGACGCGGCTGCCGAACCGCCCGACCAGCCGGGGTCCGGCGAGCGAGGCCGCGAAGAAGCCGAGGGCCAGCGGCACCAGGGCGAGCCCGGCCGACACCGGCCCCAGGCGCAGTCCCTGCTGGAGCGCGACGGCGAAGGCGAACATGAACCCGCTGAAGCCGATCGAGAACGGCAGCAGCATCACCAGCCCGCGCCGCAGCGACACCAGGCGCAGCAGGCTCGGCGGCACCAGCGGGGTCCGCCCGAGCCGGTCGGCGCGGCGCTCGGTCAGGTAGAAGGCGGCGGCGGCCAGCGGGGAGACGCCCAGCGAGACCCAGGTCCACAGCGGCCATCCGGCGGCGCGGCCCTCCGTCAGCGGGAGCAGCACGGACACGAGCGTCAGGCCCAGCAGCAGCGTTCCGGGGACGTCCACCGAGGCGGGGCGGTCGGACCGGGTCTCGGGTACGGCCCGCATGGCGAGGACCAGCCCGGCCAGCACCACCGGCACGTTGACCAGGAACACCGAACGCCATCCGGAGCCGGCCACGTCCGCGGCGACCAGGATCCCGCCGAGGATCTGCCCGGCGACCATCGACAGTCCGGCGGTCGCCCCGTACAGGCTCATCGCCCGGGCCCGGCGCGGGCCCTGGGTGGTGGCCTGGATGGTGGCGAGCACCTGCGGCAGCATCAGCGCGGCCGCGGCGCCCGGGGCCACCCGGGCGCCGACCAGCGTCCAGGCGGTGGGGGCGAGGCCGCAGGCGAGGGAGGTGACGCCGAAGGCGGCCATGCCGACGAGGAACAGCCGGCGCCGGCCGGCCGTGTCGCCGAGGCGGCCGCCCAGCACCAGCAGCACCGAGTAGGCGACGCCGTAGCCGCCGACGACCAGCTCCAGCATGGCCGGCCCGGCGGCGAGGTCGGAGTCGATGGCGGGCAGCGCCACGTTGACGATGAAGAAGTCGATCAGCGGCAGGGCCGCGCCCAGCAGTACGGTGAACAGCCCCAGCGGCGAGATCCCCCCGGTCTCGTGGGCGGGGACGGGGACGGGTGCGGGAGCGGAGGGCGTCGGGGACGGACGGTGCGGCGTTCGTACGGTCGTTTCGGTCACGGAAGAGACGATCCTCCACCGCTCAGCCTGGTACCAGAGTCTCCTTATCCTGGTACTCGGAGTACCTGGAAAGCGGCTGCGTGATACGGCACGCTGGACCCATGACCACTGTGGCCCCCCAGAGCGACCTGCGCCGGCACGAGCTGGCCGACTTCCTGCGCAGCCGCCGCGAGCGGATCACCCCCGAGCAGGTGGGGCTGGTCCGCGGCCGCCGCAGGCGCACGCCCGGGCTGCGCCGCGAGGAGGTCGCCCAGCTCTCCGCCGTCGGCGTCACCTGGTACACCTGGCTGGAGCAGGCCCGCGAGATCCAGGTGTCCCCGCAGGTGCTGGACGCCCTGGCGCGCGCCCTGCTGCTGGACTCCACCGAGCGGGCGCACCTGTTCGCCCTGGCGGGAAGCACCGACCCCGCACCGGACACCCGGTGCGCGAGCGTGACCCCGGCGCTGCGGGCCATGCTCGACCAGCTCGACCCGATCCCGGCGTGCGTGCAGAACAGCCGCTACGACATCCTCGCCTACAACGCCACCTACGCGCGGCTCCTGTGCGACCTGGACCGGCTGCCGCGCGAGGACCGCAACTGCCTGTGGCTCGCCTTCACCGACCCCCAGTGGCGGGCGTCGCTGGCCGACATGCCGGACGTGAACCGGCTCCTGGCGGCGAAGTTCCGCGCCTCGATGGCCGGCCACCTGGCCGAACCGGCCTGGAAGGCCCTGCTCGCCCGGCTGGACGCGGCCTCGCCGGAGTTCCGGGAGATCTGGGCGCGCCACGAGGTGGTCGGCCTGGGCAGCAACAAGAAGTACATCCGCAACGCCCATGTGGGCCTGCTCCGGCTGGAGCACACCAGCCTCTGGCTGGGCCCGGCGGCCGGTCCCCGGCTGACGACCTTCGTCCCGCTGGACGAGGAGACCCGGCTGCGCCTGAGGGAACTCCACGCCCTGTCCGCGCCGGTCGCGGCCTGAGGTCCGCCCCGGGGGAAGATCCCGCACCCCGCGCGAGTTGGTAGAACCGTGAACGAAATGGTGCGGGACGACGCGGTGGACGTGGACGTGGTGGTCGTGGGGGCCGGTCAGGCGGGGTTGTCCACCGCCTACCACCTGGCCCGGGCCGGCATCGGGCACGTGGTGCTCGACCACTCCCCGCGGCCGGGCGGCGCCTGGCAGTTCCGCTGGCCGTCGCTCACCTACGGCAAGGTGCACGGGATGCACGCGCTGCCCGGCATGGAGCTCACCGGCGCCGATCCGCTGCGACCCTCGTCCGAGGTGATCGGGGAGTACTTCGCGGCGTACGAGGAGCGGTTCGGGCTGCGCGTGCGGCGCCCCGTGCACGTGACGGCCGTGCGCGGGGGCGACGGCGGGCGGCTGCTGGTGGAGTCGGCGTCCGGGAGCTGGTCGGCGCGGGCGCTGGTCAACGCCACCGGGACCTGGGACCGGCCGTTCTGGCCCCGCTACCCGGGCCAGGAGCTGTTCCGGGGGCGGCAGCTGCACACCGCGAACTACCCCGGGCCGCAGGAGTTCGCCGGGGCCCGGGTGATCGTGGTCGGCGGGGGCACCTCGGCGGTGCAGCACCTGCTGGAGGTCGCCGAGGTGGCGGCGGAGACCACCTGGGTCACCCGCAGGCCCCCCGTGTTCCGCGACGGCGGCTTCGGGGAGGCCGAGGGCCGGGCGGCGGTGGCGCTGGTGGAGGAGCGGGTGCGCCGGGGGCTGCCCCCGCAGAGCGTGGTCGGCGTGACCGGGCTGCCGCTGAACGGGGCCGTGCGGGCCGGGCTGGAGTCCGGGGTGCTGGACCGGCTGCCGGTCTTCGACCGGATCATCGCGTCCGGGGCCGCCTGGGCGGACGAGCGGCGGGTGGAGGCGGACGTCATCCTGTGGGCCACCGGCTTCCGGCCCGCCGTGGACCACCTGGCCCCGCTGGGGCTGCGCGAACGGGGCGGCGGGATCCGGCTCGACGGGACGAGGGCGGTGCGCGACGAGCGCGTCCACCTGGTCGGCTACGGCCCCTCGGCCTCGACCGTCGGCGCCAACCGGGCGGGCCGGGCCGCGGTCCGGGAGATCCGCCGCCTGCTGGCCCGCGGGCCGGCGGTGTCAGCCCTGGTGTGACCGGCCCGGGCCCTCGACGGGGAGCAGGCGGTCGGCGGTGCCGGAGGCCGCCTGCTATTTCACGGGGGCGGCCGGGGCGGTGGCCTTGTGCGGGGGGCCGGCCTGGGCGCGGGGCGGCTTCCCGGGCGCCGGAGCGGTGGGGGCGGCGGCCGCCGCGCGGAGGCGGTTGAACTCCGCCACGTGCTTGCGGTGTTCCTCGTAGGTGGCCGAGAAGCGGGTGTCGCCGGGCTTCACGGTGACGAAGAACAGCCAGTCCCCGGGCGTCGGGGCGACCGCCGCCGCCATGGCCTGGAGGCCGGGGCTGTCGATGGGCGTGGGCGGCAGGCCCTGGCGCTCGTAGGTGTTGAAGGGGTGGTCGATGCGGGTGTCCTTGACCTTGACGTCCACGGTGGTGCGGTTCAGCGCGTAGTTGAGGGTGGAGTCCATCTGGAGCGGCATCGACCGCGCGAGCCGGTTGTGGACGACCCGGGCGACCTTGCCCATGTCCGCGGGGTTGTCGGCCTCCGCTTCGATGATGCTGGCGAGGGTGGCCGTCTGGTACGGGGTCATGCCGTGGGCCCGGCCGCCTTCGGCGACCGCCTTGGTGGCCAGCTGCTCGTTCGCCGTGCGCACCATGGTCGCGAGCAGGGCGCCCGGGGTGGACTTCGAGGTCACCGGGTACGTGGCCGGGAACAGGTAGCCCTCCGGGTTGCCCTTCGCCTCGGCGGGCAGGGGCAGGCGGGCCGTGGCGACCGACGCCGCGGCGGTCCCGGCGGGGAGGTGGAGCTCCTTGTCGATGGCCGCGTAGACCTGGGGAGCGCGCCAGCCTTCCGGGATCAGCAGCCGGCGCGGCTTCTCGGGGACTTCCGTACGGGACAGCAGGGGGACGAGGACCGCCGCTCCGAGCCCGAGCAGCGTGGTGAACAGGAGCACCAGGCGGCCCCGGCGGGTGAGCCGGAAGCGGCGCTGCGGCGACTGATACGCATGGGGCATATCGGAACGCTACCTTTCACAGCGTCTGATTCCCGGCATCGCAGCGGATATTGGCCATATGATCACACGTTCACCGGAGCGGGTGCGTGCGCGGCGTCCCGGTCCCGGCGGACCAGTGCGGCGTAGCGGCCGCCGGCCCCCAGCAGTTCCTCGTGCGTTCCGCGCTCGGCTATGCGGCCGCCGTCCAGGACCACGATCTGGTCGGCGTCCCGGATGGTGGAGAGCCGGTGGGCGATGGTGATGGTGGTGCGGCCCCGGGACAGGTTGTCGATGGCCCGCTGCACGGCGTGTTCGGTGCGGGTGTCCAGGGCGCTGGTTGCCTCGTCCAGGATGAGCACCGGCGGGTCGCGCAGGATGGTGCGGGCGATGGCCAGACGCTGCTTCTCCCCTCCGGAGAAGCGGTAGCCGCGCTCGCCGACCAGGGTCTCGTAGCCGTCGGGGAGGGAGGCGATGTGGTCGTGGATCTGGGCCGCCCGGGCCGCCTCGGTGATCTCCTCGTCGGTGGCGTCCGGTTTGGCGAAGCGCAGGTTGTCGGCGACCGAGGCGTGGAAGAGGTAGGTCTCCTGGGAGACCACGCCTATGGAGCGGGCCAGCGAGTCGAAGTCCAGGTCGCGCACGTCCACCCCGTCGAGGGCGACCCGTCCGCCGGTGACGTCGTAGAGCCGGGGCACCAGGTAGCTGAGGGTGCTCTTGCCGGAACCGGTCGGGCCGACCACGGCCAGGGAGCCGCCCGCCGGGACCGTGATGTCGATGCCGGTGAGGGTGGGGCCGGTCTTGGCCTCGTAGGCGAAGTGCACGTCCTCCAGGCGGATCTCGCCCTTGGCGCGGCCCAGCCGGACCGGCTCCTCGCGCTCGGTGATGTCCACCGGCAGGTCGAGGTACTCGAAGATGCGGGCGAAGAGGGCGAGCGAGGTCTGGATCTGCACGCCGGTCGACAGCAGGCTCACGGCGGGCCGGAACAGGCCCTGCTGGAGGGTGACGAAGGCGACGAGGGTACCGACGGAGAGCGAGGGGGCGCCGGTCTGGAGGGCGATACCGGCGGCCCAGTAGATGAGCGCGGGCATGGCCGCCATCACGATGCCGATGGTCGACATCCGCCAGCGCCCGGCCATGCTGGAGCGGACCTCTAGGCCGACCAGCTTCTCCGACTCCTCGGCGAAGGCGGCGGTGAGGGACTCGGAGCGGCCCATGGTGCGGCCGAGCAGGATGCCGCTGACGGAGAGCGACTCGGTGACCGTGGCGGCCATGGCGGCCATCTGCTTCTGCCGCTTGGTGGTGATCTTCTTGCGCTCACGGCCGACGCGGCGGCTGATCCACACGAAGAGGGGCAGCAGGAGCAGGGAGACGAGGGTGAGCCGCCAGTCGAGCGCGAGCATCGCGACGACGGAGGCGATGACGGCGGTCAGGTTGGACACCAGGGAGGTCGCGGTCGAGGTGACCGTGGCCTGCATGCCGCCGATGTCGTTGGCTATGCGGGACTGCACCTCGCCGGTGCGGGTGCGGGTGAAGAAGGCGAGCGGCATCCGCTGGAGCTGGGCGTAGACGGCGGTGCGCAGGTCGTGCATGACGCGCTGGCCGACGGTCGTGGAGATGAGGGTCTGGAGCACGCCGAACACGCTGGTCACGACCGCGGTCAGGATCATTCCGAGCGCCAGCAGGCTGAGCAGCCCGGTCCGGCCCTGCGGGATCGCGACGTCCAGGATCTCCTTGAGCAGGAACGGCGAGGCGACGCCGACCAGGGAGGACGCGCCGACCAGGGCGCCGACCACCGCGAGGCGGCCGCGGTAGGGCCGGAACAGGCCGAGGATGCGGCGCAGCTCGCGCGGCCGGTCGGCGGGGGCCGGGCGGCTGGGATCGAGGGCTTCGTTCGACGGGGTCCACTTCGGCTCGTCGCTGTGCATGAGCCTCCTTTCGCCGGGGACTCCACTGAGTCTAGCTCATTGTTACCTATGCTCACAATGAATTCCGTCCTGCTACTGTTTCCCAGTATGAGCACCGGTTCCGAGACCGACACCCGCGATTCGACCGACGGCGTCCTCGCCGAGCAGCTGCTGCGCCTCACGCGCCGGCTCCACCGGATCCAGAAGCGGCACATGGAGCCGCTTGGGATCACCCCCGCCCAGGGCCGGCTGCTGCGGATCGTGGCGCACTACGCGGACGGCACGCCGCCCCGAATGGCCGACCTGGCCACGCGCCTTGAGGTGGTGCCCCGTGCCGTGACGACCCTGGTCGACGGCCTGGAGGCGGCCGACTGCGTGCGCCGCGCGCCCGACCCCGCGAACCGGCGCGTGATCCGGATCGAGCTGACCGAAACCGGCCGCGCCACGCTGCGCCGTCTGCGCAACGCGCGGACCGACGCGGCAGAGGAGATCCTGGCTCCGTTGACCGCCGAACAGCGCGAGGTGCTCGGCGGCCTCCTCAACGCGCTCGCGGACGTCCCGGCGGAGCGCCGCTGCTGAAACGGTTCCCCCTGGCGGGCGCCGCGGCGGCGGGCCGGGCGCCCACACCGACAAGGGGTCGCACATGCCGCTGCTCGAACCGAAGCCGGGTGCGCTGCGCCCGGCCCGACCCGGCGCCCCCGCCCCCGACCGCGTCCCCGACCGGACCGCCGCCGGCACCCCGCGGGCCCTGCGCGAGGAGCTGACCGCGCTGCTCGGCGCCGAGAAGGTGCTGTGGAAGGTCTCCGACCTCGTCCGCTACGCCACCGACGCCTCCCCGTACCGCTTCGTCCCTCAGGTCGTGGTGGTCGCCGAGGACGTCGACGACATCTCCGCCGTCCTCTCCTACGCCCACGGCAGGCAGCGCGAGGTGGTCTTCCGCGCCGCCGGGACCTCGCTCAACGGCCAGGCGCAGGGCGAGGACATCCTGGTCGACGTCCGGCGCCACTGGCGGGGCGTCGAGGTCCTCGACGCGGGCCGCCGCGCCCGGATCCGGCCCGGCACCACCGTCTTCCGGGCCAATGCCGCCCTGGCCCGCCACGGCCGGGTCCTGGGCCCCGACCCGGCCAGCGCCGTCGCCTGCACCCTCGGCGGGGTCGTCGCCAACAACTCCTCCGGGATGACCGCCGGCACGACGAGAAACGCCTACCGCACCCTGTCCTCCCTCACCCTCGTCCTGCCGACCGGCACCGTCGTGGACACCGCCGACCCGCTCGCCGACGAGGAGCTGGCGCGGGCCGAACCGGCCCTCTGCCGGGGGCTGATGGAGCTCAAGGGGGAGATCGAGGCGGACCCGGCCCTCGTGGCGCGGATCCGGGCCAAGTACGAGATCAAGAACACCACCGGCTACCGGCTCGACGCCTACCTCGACGGCACCACGCCCGTGGAGATCCTGCGCGGGCTGGCGGTCGGCTCCGAGGGCACGCTCGGCTTCATCGCCGAGGTCGTCTTCGACACCCTCCCCCTCGACCGCGAACTCACCAGCGCCCTGCTCTTCTTCCCCTCCCTCCCGGCCGCGGCGGCCGCCGTCCCGCTGTTCAACGAGGCCGGCGCCCTGGCCGTCGAGCTGATGGACGGCAACACCCTGCGCGCCTCGGTGAGCGTCGAGGGAGTGCCCGCCGACTGGGCGGAGCTGCCCGGGGAAACGGCCGCCCTGCTGGTCGAGTTCCGCGCCCCCGACGCCGCCGGGCGCGCCGCCTGCGAGCGCCGGGCCGCCGCCGTCCTGCCCCGGCTGGAGCTGGTCGCGCCGGTCGCCTCCGTCACCAACGCCTTCACCGCCGACCCGGCCGTCATCGCCGGGTACTGGAAGGCCCGCAAGGCCTTCGTCACCGCCGTCGGCGGAGCCCGGCCGCCCGGGACCACCCTGATCACCGAGGACTTCGCCGTCCCCCCGTCACGGCTGGCCGAGGCCTGCGAGGCGCTCCTGGCCCTCCAGGCGGAGCACGGCTTCGACGCGGCCGTCGCCGGGCACGCGGCCCACGGCAACCTGCACTTCCTGCTGGCCTTCGACGCCTCCAGGCCCGGGGACCTCGACCGGTACGCGGCCTTCATGGAGGACTTCTGCCGACTCACGGTGGAGCGGTTCGACGGCTCGCTGAAGGCCGAGCACTCCACCGGCCGCAACATGGCCCCCTTCCTGGAGCTGGAGTGGGGCCCCCGGGCCACCGACCTCATGTGGCGCACCAAGCGGCTGGTCGACCCGGACGGCATCCTCGCCCCGCGGATCCTCCTCGACCGCGACCCGCGGGGGCACCTGCGCGGGCTGAAGACCATCCCGCGGGTGGAGGCGGAGGCCGATCCGTGCATCGAGTGCGGGTTCTGCGAACCGGTCTGCCCCAGCGCGGACCTGACGACGGGGCCGCGCCAGCGGATCGCGCTGCGCCGCGAGATGGTGCGCCAGCCGGCCGGCTCCCCGGTCCTCGCGGAACTGCTCGACGCCTACGGCCACGACGCCGTCGACACCTGCGCCGCCGACTCCTCCTGCAAGCTCGCCTGCCCCGTCGGCATCGACACCGGCGCCCTGATGCGGGAGTTCCGCCACCGGCGGCACGGCCCGCGCGAGGAGCGCGCCGCCGCCCTGGCCGCCGAGCGGTTCCGGACCGTCGAGGCCGCCGCCCGGCTCGCGGTGGCCGTCGCCGGCCGCGCCGGCGACCGGGCCCCGGCCGCCCTCACCCGGGCCGCGCGCCGGATCGTGCGTCCCGACCTGGTGCCGCAGTGGCTGCCGCGGCTCCCCGGCGCCGCGGCCCGGCGGCTGCCCCCGACCCGGCGGGTGGGCGCGGCCGCCGTGTACTACCCGGCCTGCGTCAACCGGATCTTCGGCGGTCCCGCGGACCGTCCCGGGCCCTCGCTGCCCGAGGCGGTGGTGGCCCTGGCGGAGCGGGCGGGGCGGCCGGTGTGGATCCCCGGCGACGTCCACGGCACCTGCTGCGCGACGATCTGGCACTCCAAGGGGTACGAGGCCGGCACCCGGCTGATGGCGAACCGGATCACGGAGGCCGCCTGGGGCTGGACGGCCGGGGGCCGGCTCCCGCTGGTGGTGGACGCCTCGTCCTGCACCCTCGGCCTGGCCCGGGAGGTGGTCCCGTACCTCACCGAGGACAACCGGGCCCTGCACGCGGAGCTGCGGATCGTGGACTCCGTGGTCTGGGCCGCCGAGGAGCTGCTGGCGCACCTGGAGGTCCGGCGCACGGCCGGATCGGCGGTCCTCCACCCCACCTGCTCGATGCGGCACCTGGGGGACGAGGAGCAGCTGCGTGCGGTCGCCGCGGCCTGCGCGGACGAGGTGGTGGTCCCGGACGACGCGGGCTGCTGCGCCTTCGCGGGCGACCGGGGGATGCTGCACCCGGAGCTGACGGCCTCGGCGACGCAGCGGGAGGCCGCGGAGGTGACGGCGCGTCCGTTCGACGCCTATCTGTCGGCGAACCGGATGTGCGAGGTCGGCATGGAACGGGCCACCGGGCACCCCTACGCCTCGGTGCTGCTGGAGCTGGAGCGCGCCACGCGGCCCTGAAACGCTCCGCGCGGGGGTCCCCCGCCCGGAAAATCGATTGCCGGGGCGGCGACCGGAAGGCGAACCTTGCGTGGTTTGCACTCACCGAGCCGTTGTGGGGCGTCATGCAGATCAGCGACCTGCCGTATCCGGATCCCGGAGTACCCGACGCCCGCTCCGGTCCGCGTTTCCTGTGGTGGCTGGGGCGGGGCCAACTCGGCGGGCAGGCCCGGAGCCTGGCCTGGGGGCTGCTGCACTTCTGCGGCGTCGCCGGGCTGCCGTACGCGGTCGGCCTGGGCGTCGGGGCGGCCGTCGACCACGACGGCGGGCGGCTGCTGCTGGTCGGCGGGGTGCTCCTGCTGGTCGGCGCCGCCATCGCGACCGGCGACGCCATGCTCCACCGCACGGCCGTCACCAACTGGATCACCGCCGCGGCCCGGGTGCAGCAGCTGCTCGCCCGCAAGACGGCCGAGCTGGGCTCGGCCCTGACCCGGCGGGTCGCGGCGGGTGAGGTGGTGGCGGTGTCCACCGGCGACGTGGAGAAGATCGGCTGGTTCGTCGAGGCGGTCTCCCGCTTCCTCGCCGCGGCCTTCGCCGTCGTCGCCATCTGCGTCGGACTTCTGTTCTACGCGCCCTCGATCGGGGTGGTCGTCGCGGCCGGTGTCCCGGTGCTCGCCCTGTCCGTGCTGCCGCTGCTGCCGCGGGCCACACGGCGCGCCGACGTCCAGCGCGAGAAGGCGGGCAAGGCCACGGAGCTGGCCTCCGACACCGTGGCGGGCCTGCGGGTGCTGCGCGGCATCGGCGGCGAGGAACTCTTCCTCGACCGCTACCGCGATGCCTCGCAGGAGGTCCGCCGGGCCGCGGTGCGCAGCGCCCGGATGTGGGCGCTGATCGCCGCGGTCCAGGTGCTGCTGCCGGGCGCGCTGATGGTCGCGGTGGTCTGGTACGGCTCCGTGCTGGTCCTGGACGACCGGCTGGCGGTGGGTGAACTCGTCGCCGCCTTCAGCGCGGTGGCCACGATGCTGTACCCGCTGAGGCACTTCGAGGAGATCGCGATGGCGTACTCCTTCTCCCGGCCCTCCGCCGAGCGGGCGGCCCGGGTGCTGTCCCTGACGCGTACGGACGGGCCTGCGGGCGCCGCCTCCGCGGAGCCGGTGGGGGCGCCGGCTCCGGGCGGGGACCTGTACGACCCGGCGACGGGACTGCTGGCCCCGGCCGGGCGGTTGACGGCGGTGGTGTGCGGGGATCCGGACGTGGCGGGCCGGCTCGCGGAACGGCTGGGCGGGCACGCGGTCCGGCCGGAGGACGGTCCGGGCTTCGCGCCGCCGTCGGTGCTGCTGGGCGGGGTCGCGCTGGACGGCCTCGCGCTCGACGCGGCGCGCGGGCTGGTCCTCGTCCAGGACAAGGAGCCGGTGCTGCTGTCCGGGCCCCTGCGCGAGCTGTTCGACGTACCGGCCTCGGGCGCCGTCCCGGCGTCGGAGGCGCTGGCGGCGGCGCAGTGCGGGGACGTCCTGGACGCGCTGCTCCAGGCGGCTCCCGCCGGGGTGGACGACGCGATGGATGCCCGGATCACCGAGCGCGGCCGGTCGCTGTCCGGCGGGCAGCGCCAGCGGCTCGCGCTGGCCCGGTCGCTGGTCACCGACCCGGAGGTGCTGGTGCTGGACGAGCCGACCTCGGCGGTGGACGCGCACACCGAGGCGCGGATCGCCGACGGGGTGGCCGCCTTGCGCGCCGGGCGCACCACGGTGGTGCTGGCGTCCTCGCCGCTGCTGCTGGACCGCGCCGACCGGGTGGTGCTGGTGGACGGGGGCCGGGCCGTGGCGGCGGGCACCCACCGCGAGCTGCTGCGCGCCGAACCCCGCTACCGGGCGGTCGTCACCCGGGAGACCGACGGGGAGACCCGCTCGGACGAGGAACTCACAGAGATCGAGGAGTCCGCATGATCGGCGTGGCGCCGCCGGAGTACGATCCGGCGGCCCTCGAGACGGCCGCGACCCTGCCCGTGGGCACGTCGGCGACCGTGCGGGGCTATGTGCGCGAACTGCTGCGGCGCCACCGGCGGGCCTTCACCGCGCTGGTGGCGGTCAACGCGGTCGCGGTGGTCGCCTCCATGACCGGCCCGTACCTGCTGGGGCGGGTGGTGGACGGGCTCTCCGCGGGGGAGCGGGAGCTGCACCTGGGGCGCGTGGCGCTGCTGTTCGCGCTGGCGCTGGCCGTGCAGACGTGTTTCGTCCGGCTGGTCCGGCTGCGCGGGGCGATGCTCGGCGAGGAGATGCTGGCCGACCTGCGCGAGGACTTCCTGGTGCGGTCGGTGGGGCTGCCGCCGGGGGTGCTGGAGCGGGCCGGTACCGGCGACCTGCTGTCGCGGATCACCACCGACGTCGACCGGCTGGCGAACGCGATGCGCGAGGCGGTACCGCAGCTGGCCATCGGCGTGGTCTGGGCGGGGCTGCTGTACGGGGCGCTCGCGGTGACCGCGCCGCAGCTGGCGCTGGCCGCGCTGGTGGCGCTGCCGGTCCTGGTCGCCGGCTGCCGCTGGTACTTCCGGCGGGCGCCCTCGGCGTACCGCTCGGAGGCGGCCGGGTACGCGGCGGTCGCGGCGGTGCTGACGGAGACGGTGGACGCGGCGCGCACGGTGGAGGCGCACCGGCTGGGCGGGCGCCGCATCGCCCTGTCGGAGCGGCGGATCAGGGAGTGGACGGCCTGGGAGCGGTACACGCTGTTCCTGCGGACGGTGCTGTTCCCGGTCGTCAACGTCACCTATGTGACGATCCTCGGCGCGGTGCTGCTGATCGGCGGGTACTGCGTGCTGCGCGGCTGGATGTCGGTGGGCCAGCTGACCACGGGCGCGCTGCTGGCGCAGATGATGGTCGACCCGATCGGGCTGATCCTGCGCTGGTACGACGAGCTCCAGATCGCCCAGGTCTCGCTGGCGCGGCTGGTGGGCGTGCGCGAGATCGAGCCGGACGCCGGTGACCGGTCGGTGGCCCCGCAGGGCCGGGACGTCCGGGCGGACGAGGTGCGGTTCGGCTACCGGGAGGGCGTGGACGTCCTGCACCGGGTGTCGATGTCCGTGCCGCCGGGCACCCGGATGGCGCTGGTCGGCCCTTCTGGCGCGGGCAAGTCCACCCTGGGCCGGCTGCTGGCCGGGATCTACGCGCCGCGGACCGGGGAGGTCACGCTCGGCGGGGCGCGGCTGTCGCGGATGCCGGCGGAGCGGGTGCGTGAGCACGTGGCACTGGTGAACCAGGAGCACCATGTGTTCACGGGCTCCCTGCGGGACAACCTGAGGCTGGCCCGGACGGGCGCGCAGGACGCACAGCTGTGGGCGGCGCTGGGCGCGGTGGACGCCGACGGCTGGGCGCGGGCCCTGGAGTCGGGGCTGGACACGGAGGTGGGCTCGGGCGGCACCGCGCTGACCCCGGCGCAGGCGCAGCAGATCGCGCTGGCCCGGCTGGTGCTGGCGGACCCGCACACCCTGGTGCTGGACGAGGCGACCTCACTGCTCGACCCGCGGGCGGCCCGGCACCTGGAGCGGTCGCTGGCGCGGGTGCTGGACGGCCGGACGGTCATCGCGATCGCCCACCGGTTGCACACCGCGCACGACGCGGACGTGATCGCGGTGGTCGAGGGCGGCCGGATCAGCGAACTCGGCTCGCACGACGAACTGGTGGCGGCCGACGGGGCGTACGCGGCCCTGTGGCGCTCCTGGCACGGCTGACGGGTCGCCCGGCGGCGCCGGGGTCGGGGCCGGGCTAGATGAAGCCCAGGGCCGAGGCGCCGCCGATGCCGCCCAGGAGCATGAACACCGGCATGAGGACCTTCAGCTCCACCCAGCTGCCCGCGCGGAAGCGCATCGCCTTCGGCGGGCCGATCGGGTACCAGCGCTTGCCCTTGACCGGCAGGGGCCACAGGATCGGGCAGCCGGAGACGGTCAGCGCGTCGCCGATGTCGTGGACGAGGGCGCCGAGCAGGATCGGCAGGCCGAGCCACAGGTATTCCTGCCCGGGGCCGGAGAACAGCCAGTCGGACCCCTGCCCCGGCTGGTCGAGGACCCCGGCCAGGATCCAGGCGCTGGTCGCGCCGAGCAGCCAGACCAGGACGTCGCTGGACATCCGCGCCGCCCGCCACAGCAGGCCCTCGACGGCCAGCACCAGGTGGACGAAGAGGAGCACCAGCACGCCCCAGCGGTCGAAGCTCACGGCCACGGCGGAGGAGCCGGCGCCTATGAGGACCGCCCACAGCCAGGTGTGGGTCAGGGTGCGGTGGCCCCCGCTGCGGCGGGCGTCGCGCGGCGAGCGGGTCGCCTTGTAGACGGCGTAGGAGATCTTGTCGACCACCTCGCACAGGCCCCGGGACAGCGGCCCGAAGGCCCGGGAGATGGTCGCCGACTTGTGGTCGAGGTCGGGGGCGAGGGCCGCGCCGGCACAGATCAGTGCTCCGACGGCCAGTACGGGCCAGGGCATCGGGTGTCCGGCGGCCGCGGTCGCGGCGCCCACCCCCAGCCAGGCCGCCGCTCCGGACAGCGAGTGCGCCGGACCCATCATGCTCGTTCCCCGCCCCGGTCCTGTTGGTGGCGCGGCCCCGTCGACGTCTTCGGCCGGGCCGCCTCGACGGCCCAGGGTACCGGTGATGATCTTCTTTCCGTCCGCCGGTTCCCTCTTCCGGTGGGAAGCCAGGCAAGATGGGGGCGTGACCCTCATTGATCAGCTCCCGCCGACCGCCGACCCCGATGCCCTCTTCGAGGCCTTCTCCTCGTGGGCGGAGGGCCAGGGCATCACCCTGTACCCGGCGCAGGAGGAGGCGCTGATCGAGGTCGTCTCGGGCGCGAACGTGATCCTTTCGACCCCGACGGGCTCCGGCAAGAGCCTCGTGGCGGCGGGTGCGCACTTCACCGCGCTGGCCCAGGACAAGGTCACCTTCTACACCGCCCCGATCAAGGCGCTGGTGTCGGAGAAGTTCTTCGACCTGTGCAAGATCTTCGGCACCGAGAACGTCGGCATGCTGACCGGCGACGCCTCCGTGAACGCGGACGCCCCGGTGATCTGCTGCACCGCCGAGGTGCTGGCCTCCATCGCCCTGCGCGACGGCAAGTACGCCGACATCGGCCAGGTCGTGATGGACGAGTTCCACTTCTACGCGGAGGCCGACCGCGGCTGGGCCTGGCAGATCCCGCTGCTGGAGCTGCCGCAGGCGCAGTTCGTCCTGATGTCGGCGACGCTCGGCGACGTGAAGCGGTTCGAGGAGGACCTGACCCGGCGCACCGGCCGGCCGACCTCGGTGGTCCGCTCCGCGACCCGGCCCGTGCCGCTGTCGTACGAGTACGTGACCACGCCGATCACCGACACCATCACCGAGCTGCTGGAGACGCGGCAGTCGCCCGTCTACATCGTGCACTTCACGCAGGCCCAGGCGGTCGAGCGGGCGCAGTCGCTGATGAGCATCAACATGTGCACCCGCGAGGAGAAGGACAAGATCGCGGAGCTGATCGGCAACTTCCGTTTCACCACGAAGTTCGGCCAGAACCTCTCCCGCTACGTCCGCCACGGGATCGGCGTGCACCACGCGGGCATGCTGCCCAAGTACCGGCGCCTGGTGGAGAAGCTGGCGCAGGCCGGCCTCCTGAAGGTGATCTGCGGTACCGACACCCTCGGCGTGGGCGTCAACGTCCCGATCCGCACGGTGCTGTTCACGGCGCTCACCAAGTACGACGGCAACCGCGTGCGCACGCTGCGGGCCCGCGAGTTCCACCAGATCGCCGGCCGCGCGGGCCGCGCGGGCTTCGACACGGCCGGGTTCGTGGTCGCGCAGGCGCCGGAGCACGTCATCGAGAACGAGAAGGCCCTCGCGAAGGCCGGGGACGACCCGAAGAAGCGCCGCAAGGTGGTGCGCAAGAAGGCTCCCGAGGGCTTCGTCGCCTGGTCGGACACCACCTTCGAGAAGCTGATCGCCGCCGATCCGGAACCGCTGACCTCCCGCTTCAAGGTCACCAACATCATGCTGCTGTCGGTGATCGCGCGTCCGGGCGACGCCTTCCAGGCGATGCGCAGCCTCCTGGAGGACAACCACGAGCCGCGCAAGGCCCAGCTGCGGCACATCCGCCGGGCCATCGCGATCTACCGGTCGCTGCTGGACGGCGGTGTCGTGGAGAAGCTGGACACCCCGGACGCCGAGGGCCGCACCATCCGCCTCACGGTCGACCTCCAGCAGGACTTCGCGCTGAACCAGCCGCTGTCCACCTTCGCGCTGGCCTCCTTCGACCTGCTGGACCCCGAGTCCCCCTCCTACGCGCTGGACATGGTCTCCGTCGTGGAGTCCACGCTGGACGACCCGCGCCAGATCCTCGCGGCCCAGCAGAACAAGGAGCGCGGCATCGCGGTCGGCGCGATGAAGGCGGACGGGATCGAGTACGAGGAGCGGATGGAGCGCCTCCAGGAGGTCACCTACCCCAAGCCGCTGGAGGAGCTGCTCGTCCACGCCTACGACGTGTACAGCAAGAGCCACCCCTGGGTCCGCGACCACCCCGTCTCCCCGAAGTCGATCATCCGCGACATGTACGAGCGGGCGATGAC
This sequence comes from Streptomyces sp. NPDC058157, assembly GCF_042884105.1. Lineage (NCBI taxonomy): Bacteria > Bacillati > Actinomycetota > Actinomycetes > Kitasatosporales > Streptomycetaceae > Streptomyces > Streptomyces sp. NPDC058157. The sequence goes on along the minus strand of NZ_JBHVUQ010000103.1, from coordinate 5,827 downwards.
CTTCACCGAGTTCACCTCCTTCTACGAGCTGGCCCGTACCGAGGGCATCGTGCTGCGCTACCTGGCGAGCGCGTACAAGGCGCTCGACCACACCATCCCCGACGACCTGAAGTCCGAAGACCTGGAGGACCTGATCGCCTGGCTGGGCGAGCTGGTCCGGCAGGTGGACTCCAGCCTGCTCGACGAATGGGAGCAGCTGGCGAACCCGGAGGTGGAGACGGCGGAGCAGGCCCAGGAGAAGGCCGACCAGGTCAAGCCGGTCACGGCCAACGCGCGCGCCTTCCGCGTCCTGGTCCGCAACGCGATGTTCCGCCGCGTGGAGCTGGCCGCCCTGGACCACGTCGACCAGCTGGGCGAGCTGGACGCCGAATCCGGCTGGGACGCCGACGCCTGGGGCGAGGCCATGGACGGGTACTGGGACGAGTACGACGACCTGGGCACCGGCCCCGACGCGCGCGGCCCCAAGCTGCTGCAGATCGAGGAGGACCCGGCGCACGGCCTGTGGCGCGTCCGCCAGACCTTCGCCGACCCGAACGGCGACCATGGCTGGGGCATCAGCGCCGAGGTCGACCTCGCCGCGTCCGACGAGGAGGGCCGGGCCGTCATCCGGGTCACCTCGGTCGGCGAGCTCGGCGCGCTCTGACCTCTCCCGGACCCCGTCCGGGGGAACCCCCGACCCGCACGCGACCCGGCCGGGCGGCCCCTCCCGGCCCGCCGGCACCGCCGGACACGACAGTGGAGAGCCCGTGATGACGAACCCCGCCGAGAGACTGGTCGACCTGCTCGACCTGGAGCAGATCGAGGTCAACATCTTCCGGGGCGCCAGCCCCCAGGAGTCCCTCCAGCGCGTGTTCGGCGGGCAGGTCGCCGGCCAGGCGCTGGTCGCCGCCGGCCGGACCACCGAGAGCGACCGCCCGGTGCACTCCCTCCACGCGTACTTCCTGCGCCCGGGGATCCCCGGGGTTCCCATCGTGTACCAGGTGGAACGGGTGCGTGACGGGCGCTCCTTCACCACGCGCCGGGTCACCGCCGTCCAGCAGGGCAAGACCATCTTCAACCTGACCGCCTCCTTCCATCACCCGGAGGAGGGCAGCATCGAGCACCAGCTGCCTCCCCGCCTCGACTTCCCCCACCCGGACGCCCTCCCGAAGGTCGCGGACGAGATCCGCGAGCACCTGGGCGCACTGCCCGAGGCCCTGGAGCGGATGGCCCGCCGCCAGCCTTTCGACATCCGGTACGTGGACCGGCTCCGCTGGACCCCCGAGGACCTCAAGGACGCCGACCCGCGCAGCGCGGTGTGGATGCGGGCGGTCGGCCCCCTGGGCGACGACCCGCTCGTGCACACCTGCGCCCTCACCTACGCCAGTGACATGACCCTCCTCGACGCCGTGCGCATCCCCGTGGAGCCGCTGTGGGGCATGCGCGGTTTCGACATGGCCTCCCTGGACCACGCCATGTGGTTCCACCGGCCGTTCCGGGCGGACGAGTGGTTCCTGTACGACCAGGAGTCACCCATCGCCCACGGCGGCCGGGGCCTGGCCCGCGGCCGGATCTACGACCTGGAGGGCAGGCTGCTGGTCTCCGTGGTCCAGGAGGGCCTCTTCCGCCCGTATCCGGCGGACAAGGCGCGGCCGGCCGTCTCCCCCCAGTAGCCGGGCACCAGCCGGCCCTCCTCTCCCCTCCCGTCCCGAAGAACTGAGCGCATCCATGACCAGCCCGGTCCTGCCCTGCCCCTGTGGCCTGCCCGCCGCCTACCCGGCCTGCTGCGGCCGCTTCCACTCCGGAGCCCAGCAGGCGCCGACCGCCGAACTGCTGATGCGCTCGCGCTTCAGCGCCTTCGCGGTCGGCGACACCGCCTACCTGCTGCGGTCCTGGCACCCCTCGACCCGCCCCGGCCGGCTCGACCTGGATCCCGACCAGCGCTGGGAGCGGCTGGAGATCCTCGCGACGGCGCGCGGCGGGATCTTCGAGACCGAGGGCTCGGTGGAGTTCCGCGCCCACTACCGCGAGGGAGGGCACAGGGGATCGCTGCACGAGCACAGCACCTTCTCCCGCGAGGGCGGCGCCTGGGTCTACGTCGGCCCCCTCTCCCCCGTCGAGTTCGACTGACCCCGCGCCCCGCTCAGGGCGAACTCCAGGCTGGACCGGTACCGGCCGGCCTCCTCGGGCTGCTCCGCCAGCAGCAGGGGCCCGGCCACCGCCGCGGCCGCCGGGACCTGCGGGTGGCCGTAGGGCGGGGGCGGCGCCAGCGCGGCGAGCACGATCCGCTCCGCCGGGTCGGGAACGGCGGCCAGCACCTCCTCGTCCGGGAGCACGGAGGCCAGTACGGCGGCCCGCTCCCAGGGGTCGGCGGTCCGTCTCAGCAGCAGTCCCACATGCCGCTCCCGCCACCTGCGCGGGCGCAGGTCCGCTCCGGCGGCCATCAGCTCCCGGTCCCGCGGCGGCGCGGCCCCGCTCAGCAGCCCCGGCTCCCGGGCGGCGAACTCCCGCAGCTCCGCCGTCAGGTAGAGCCAGACGAGCGCCCGGTAGCGGTTGACCCGGTAGCCCACGGGGCTGAGGTGCCCGCAGCGGGCGAGCCGGGTGAACCGGGTCGGCCCGGTCCCCAGCACCCGGGCTCCGTGGTCCGCGCCGGCCACCGTCTCCACCTGCGCCCGGAGCGCCTCCGGATGCCCCCGCCGCGCCTTGACCCGCTCCAGCTCGGCCCGGGCGAAACGGGTGGCGCCGCCGGCGGCCCGCCGGCCGGGGCGTACCAGCCCGAGCTGGACGGCCCGGGCGAACTCTCCCCGCCCCAGGCCCAGTTCCTCCGCGGCGCGGGCCCCGCCGAGCAGCGGCTGCGACCCCGCGTCCCCCCGCGGGTCCGCCGCCAGGGGCGCGTTCTGCCTCGCTTCCACCTTCATCACGGTCCTCCCCCACGACTGGCGATCACCCATGGTGATCACTCTGCGTGAAGACCGTAACCGAGCGCTACGACATCGCGCCGGGCCTGTGGACAACTCTCGTCATGCGCCGCTCAACCCCCGGTGATCCGCCGCTCCGCGACACCCAGGTGTTCCCCCACCCGGTTGACCAGCAGCGTCATCTCGTACGCGACCTGCACGATGTCCGCCTCGGCGGCGCTCAGCGCGCACAGGCTGCTGCCCGAGCCCGCCGCCACCACGAAGAGGAAGCCCTCGTCGTACTCGACCATCGTCTGGCGCACCTCACCCGCCCGGAAGTGCCGCCCGGACCCCTTCGCCAGGCTCTGCAACCCCGCCGCGACCGCCGCGAGGTGCTCGGAGTCCTCCCGCGCCAGGCCCGCGCTCGCCGCCGTCACCAGCCCGTCGTTCGAGAGCACCACCGCGTGGCGGACCTGCGGGACCCGGCGGGTCAGATCGTCCAGCAACCAGTCGAGCTGCCTGTCCAGTGCCATTTCCAGCCCCTCCCCGTTGACCCGGCCGACGTGGCCGCGCCCTCCCCGCGTGGTCGTGCCGCAAGCCTTCCCCACCAGGGGCTTTCCGGCAAGGAGGATGGACGCATGGCACGGAAGATGACTCAAGAGGAATGGCGGGCGTCCCTCCGGCCCCCGGCCCCGGCCGGGGCGCCACCCCGGGCGGACACGGACGGAAGCCCGCACATCGCTCCCATCCGGTCCGTTCCCGGCAGCGGCGCCACCGTGTCCACAGCGGGCGGCGACACCGTCAAGAGACCGATTCCGGCCCGTCACACGGAACCGGCCTGCGGGCCCACCGAGTCCAGCAGCCGCGCGGTGTGCACCCGTCCCGCGTACTCCACCAGCCGGATCAGCACTTCCTTCCCCGAATCCCGGTCCCGCGCGTCACACAGCACCACCGGCGTGCCCTGCTCCAGGTCCAGCGCCCGCGAGACCTCGTTCGCCCCGTAACGCCGGGCGTCGGCGAAGCAGTTGACGGCGACCACGAAGGGGATCCGCCGGTGCTCGAAGTAGTCCACCGCCGGGAAGCAGTCCTCCAGCCGCCGGGTGTCGGCGAGCACCACCGCCCCGAGCGCCCCCTGCGAGAGCTCGTCCCACAGGAACCAGAAGCGGTCCTGGCCCGGCGTCCCGAACAGGTACAGCGACAGCCCCGCCCGGATGGTGATCCGCCCGAAGTCCATGGCCACGGTGGTCGTCGTCTTGCGGTCCACCCCGCCCGTGTCGTCGACCAGTTCGCCCGCCTCGCTCAGCACCTCCTCCGTACGCAGCGGGCGGATCTCGCTGACCGCGCCCACCAGCGTGGTCTTGCCCACCCCGAAACCACCCGCCACCAGGATCTTCAACGCCAGCGCGGCCAGGTCCCCGTCGTCTGCGACGTCCCCCGTCCGTGCCGGTCCGTTGTCGTGCAGTCCCCTCACAGCGCCCTCAATCCCTCGATGACTTCCCGCAGAATCCGCAGTTCCGGCAACCGGGCGGGCGGCACCGGACGGCTGACCTTCACGTGCCCCGCCTCCAGCAGGTCCCCCAGCAGCACCCGCACCACGCCCACCGGGAGGTCCGCCTCGGCGGCGAGCTCCGCGACCGACTGGGTCTCGGCGCGGCAGAGCCCCAGCAGGGCCCGGTGTTCGGGTTCCAGCAGCGACTCGTCCCCCGTCCCGGCTCCCCCGGGACCGACAGCGACGAGAGCGATCAGGTCGAAGCGGACCCCGTGCGGTCCCGGCTTCGTCCGCCCTCCGGTCATGGCGTACGGGCGGACCAGGGGACCCGCCTCGCCGTCGTACCACCGGCCGTCCGCGTTCCGGCCCGGCGCCCTCACCCGGCGGCCGGGGGGTGGGAGGCCGCGAACCGGGGCGGGGTGTAGAGGTGCTCGCCGACCCGCTTGACCAGCCGGGCCATCTCGTACGCGATCAGGCCGATGTCGGCGCCGCCGGTGCTGAGGACGGCCAGGCAGGAACCGTCCCCGGCGGCCGCGACGAAGAGGAACCCCTCGTCCATCTCCACCAGGGTCTGGCGCACGCCCCCGGCGTGGAAGTGCCGCCCCGCGCCCTTGGCCAGGCTGTGGAAGCCGGAGGCCACGGCGGCCAGGTGCTCGGCGTCCTCCCGGCTCAGCGCGCTGGAGGAGCCGACCGCGAGCCCGTCGTTGGACAGCAGCACCGCGTGCCTGACCTCGCGGACCCGGGTGACCAGCTCGTCGAGCAGCCAGTCCGGCTCCCCGCCGCGGCGGACGCCTTCGGGCCCGGTCCTGTGGTGTTCGATCATCACACTTCTCCTTCACTGCCTGGCTGGGGGGATGCGTCCCGGGAGCCGCGCGCCCAGCCGGCCCGGTAGGCCGCCATCCGCTCCCGTGCCTGCTCCGGGCTGCGGAACTGCGGCTCCTCGGGGGGCGGCGTCCCGGGCGGGGTCCGGTCGGCGGGGATCTCGCGCAGCTGCGGGACCAGGCTGGCCTGGCGCACCCGGCGCGGCAGCTCGGCCACCGGTGCGGCGTGGGCCGGTGCGGCCGGTGTGGTTGGCGCCTTGTGCGGTGCCCGTGGGGCGGCAGGCGGCGGAGCCGACGCGGAGGCCGGGGCGGTACGGCCGTCCCCGCCGCCCGGCCCGCGCGGCCGGAGCGCCGCCACCGGGGCCGCGCCGGGCCCGGGCGATGCGGCGGGGGCCGGGGTCGGGGTCGCGGCCGGAGTCGCGGCCGGAGTCGCGGCCTGGGTCGGGGCGGGGGCCGGGGCGCGTTCCCGCCCTGCGGGTCCGGGTCCGGCGGGCCGGGGCCCTGCGACGGTCGGCTCGGAAGCCGCCGTCGAGGCGTCCGGTGCCGCCTCGACCACGCCCTGGAGGAGGGAGAGCGGCAGCAGCACCACCGCGGTGGTCCCCCCGTACGGCGAGGGCCTCAGGTGCAACCCGATGCCCTGG
>NZ_JBHVUQ010000102.1:0-26898 GCF_042884105.1 Streptomyces sp. NPDC058157 | reverse complement strand
TGCCTTCGGGCCCTGCCTTCGGGCCCTGCCTTCGGGCCCTGCCTTCGGGCCCTGCCTTCGGGCCCTGCCTTCGGGCCCTGCCTTCGGGCCCTGCCCTCGGGCCCTGGCCCCGGGCCCTGGCCCCGGGCCCTGCCCTCGGGTCCTGGCCTCGGTTCCTGCCTTCGGGTCCTGGCCTCGGTCCCTGCCTTCGGGCCCCGGCCTCGGTTCCTGCCCTCGGGCCCTGGCCCCGGGCTCTGCCTCCGGGCCCCGGCCTCGGTTCCTGCCCTCGGGTCTCGTCCCGGGTCTCGTCCCGGGTTCAACCTCGGGTCCCGTGTCGGGCCCCGCCCCGTTTCGCGTCCCGGGTCCAGCCCTCGGGTCTCGTCCCGGGGGCGGTCCTCGGGGGCCGGGCACCGGCGGGTTGGCGGGCCGTATCGGGGCGAACCCTGCCGGATCACCGGCGCGCACGGGTTCTGAGAGACTGTGGGCGATGAACGAGACACCGATGCGCGTGTACGCCGAGATCGATCTTGATGCCGTGCGGGCCAACGTGCGTGCCCTGCGGGCGCGGGCGCCCCGGGCCGAACTGATGGCCGTCGTCAAGTCGAACGCCTATGGGCACGGGGCCCTGCCGTGTGCCCGCGCCGCCCAGGAGGCCGGGGCCACCTGGCTCGGCACCGCCACCCCCGAGGAGGCGCTGGAGCTGCGCGCCGCCGGGATCCGGGGGCGGATCATGTGCTGGCTGTGGACCCCCGGCGGGCCCTGGCGGGAGGCGATCGAGGCCGACATCGACGTGTCCGTCAGCGGGATGTGGGCCCTGGAGGAGGTCCGCGCGGCCGCCCGCGCGGCCGGCCGCACCGCCCGGATCCAGCTCAAGGCCGACACCGGCCTCGGCCGCAACGGCTGCCAGCCCGCCGACTGGGCCGAACTCGTCGGCGCGGCCGTCGCCGCGCAGGCCGAGGGCACCGTCCAGGTCACCGGCGTCTGGTCGCACTTCGCCTGCGCCGACGAGCCCGGCCACCCCTCCATCCGGCTCCAGCTCGACGCCTTCCGCGACATGCTGGCCTACGCGGAGAAGGAGGGGGTCGACCCCGAGGTCCGGCACATCGCCAACTCGCCCGCGACCCTCACCCTCCCCGAGACCCACTTCGACCTCGTCCGCACCGGCCTGGCCGTCTACGGCGTGTCGCCCTCCCCCGAGCTCGGCACCCCCGCCGAACTGGGCCTGCGGCCCGCGATGACCCTCCGGGCCTCCCTCGCGCTGGTCAAGACGGTCCCCGCCGGGCACGGCGTGAGCTACGGCCACCACTACGTCACCGAGTCCGAGACGCACCTCGCGCTCGTCCCCGCCGGCTACGCCGACGGCATCCCGCGCAACGCCTCCGGCCGCGGGCCCGTGCTCGTCGCCGGGAAGATCCGGCGGGCCGCCGGGCGGATCGCCATGGACCAGTTCGTCGTGGACCTCGGCGACGACCTCGCCGAGGCGGGGGACGAGGCCGTCATCCTCGGCGACGCCGAGCGCGGCGAGCCGACCGCCGAGGACTGGGCTCAAGCGGCGCATACGATCGCGTATGAGATCGTCACCCGTATCGGAGGTCGGGTGCCCCGGGTCTACCTCGGCGGCTGAGGCTGAGTGAGGACGGCGACGTCGTGAGCGGGAACGGGTCGTGAGCGAGAACTGGCGCAAGGCCGGCTGGGCCGGCGCCGCCATCGGCGTCATGGCGGCGGGCGCCGCGGCCGGTGTCGCCGTCGAACGGATCACCGTGGGCCGGGGCATCCGCCGCAAGGCCCGCCTCGCGCTGGACGCCGCCGGGGACTACGGATCCCTGCGCGGCACCGAGGGCACCTGCCGCGCCGAGGACGGCACCGAGCTCCACTACGAGGTCGACGAGGTGGCGGAGCCGCCCGCCGGCTCCGGCAGGCGCAGGCCGCGCCGCAAGGGCGCCGCCCCGGCCACCGTCGTGTTCTGCCACGGCTACTGCCTCAGCCAGGATTCCTGGCACTTCCAGCGCGCCGCCCTGCGCGGGACCGTCCGCGCCGTCTACTGGGACCAGCGCAGCCACGGCCGCAGCGCCCGGGGCCTGGCCCAGGCCGACGGCGAGCCCGTCACCATCGACCAGCTCGGCCGCGACCTCAAGGCCGTCGTCGACGCCGCCGCGCCCGAGGGCCCGCTCGTCCTCGTCGGCCACTCCATGGGCGGTATGACCGTCATGGCCTTCGCCGAGCAGTTCCCGGAGCTGGTGCGCGAGCGGGTGCTCGGGGTGGCCCTGGTCGGAACCTCCAGCGGACGGCTCCACGAGGTCACGTACGGGCTGCCGGCCATCGGGCAGGGCGCCGTGCGCCGCCTGCTGCCGGGGGTGCTCAAGGCCCTCGGCTCCCAGGTGGAGCTCGTGGAGAAGGGCCGCCGGGCCACCGCCGACCTCTTCGCCGGGATGATCAAGCTCTACTCGTTCGGCTCCCGCGACGTCGACCCCGGCGTCGCGCGCTTCGCCGAGCGGCTGATCGAGGCCACCCCGATCGACGTGGTCGCCGAGTTCTACCCGGCCTTCCAGACCCACGACAAGAGCGCCGCCCTCCAGCGGTTCGCCGGCCTCCCGGTCACCGTGATCGCCGGGGACCGGGACATGATCATCCCGCCCGGGCACAGCGTGGCGATCAAGGAGGAGCTGCCGGCCGCCGAACTGGTGGTCCTGGAGGAGACCGGCCACCTGATGATGCTGGAGCGCCCCGAGATCGTGACGGGGCTGCTCACCGGCCTGCTGGAGCGCGCGGGTGCCGTCCCCGCACCGACTAACGTTGGGGCGCATGGAAGACGTACAGCGGGAAGCGCCGCGCAGCCCGGCCGCTGAGGCCCTGGCCGAGGCCGCCGCCGAAACCCTGATCACCGTCGACTCGCCCGCCTCCATGCAGGAGCTGGGCCGCAGGATCGCCGCCCTGCTGCGCCCCGGCGACCTGGTCCTGCTGACCGGCGAGCTCGGCGCGGGCAAGACCACCCTGACCCGGGGGCTGGGGGAGGGGCTGGGCGTGCGCGGGGCCGTGACCTCGCCGACCTTCGTGATCGCCCGGGTGCACCCGTCCCTGGGCGACGGGCCGCCGCTGGTGCACGTGGACGCGTACCGGCTGGGCGGCGGGCTGGACGAGATGGAGGACCTGGACCTCGACGTCTCGCTGCCCGATTCCGTCGTCGTCGTGGAGTGGGGCGACGGCAAGGTGGAGGAGCTCTCCGACGACCGGCTGCACGTGGTCATCGGGCGGGCGGTCGGCCACGAGGAGGTCCTGGACGACGTGCGCCAGGTCGCGCTGCGCGGCGTCGGCGCGCGCTGGGCCGGGGCCGGGCCGGAGCTGGCGCGGCTCTCCCCGGCGTAGTCGGCCGTTTCCCGACGAGGTACCGACAACTCGTCGGGAAAACGTTGCGCTGCCGCGGGCTCGCGTGATGACATGGTACCGAGCGCTGGTTAGGTCTACCTAAGTACGGCGTCCCGGGGTCTCAGGAGGCAGCCATGTCGGCAGCAGGAGCAGAGCGAGCGCCCGTCGTGTCCATGCGGGCCCTGCTCGCGGCGGGCGTGGCCGCCACCGCCGTGTCCACACCGCCCGCCCGCTCGGAGCCGGACCCCCGGGACCCCGCGTCCGAGGGCGCGGCGGACACGGAACAGGCCGCCGCCGCGGAACCGGAAGCGGCCTGAGACGCCCGCGACCACCCGTACGCGGGACCCGCGTACGGGTGAGGGACGTACCCGGAACGTCACTCGGACGGGCAGAGGACGGCCAGTGGGCGGGGCCAGTGGACGGGCGGGCGGCCCGACGGCCTACTGGACGACGACGACCTTCGAGTTGTACAGCGCGAAGGCCCACATGGCGTCCCCGTCCGCACGCGACATCCGGATGCCGCCCGTCTTCTTCCCGGCGTCCGGCTGCGGCAGCGCGCCGTCCACCCGGGCGCTGAAGCCGATCCCGATGCCCTCGGCGCTGCTGGCGAAGCGGACCACGTGCTCGATCGGCACCCCGTCCGAGCCGGTGACCGTGCCCGCCCGGGAGTTGACCAGGTAGCTGCCGGGCGCCGGGTGCACCGTGCTCGGCACCACCGTGAAGGTCTTCGGCTCCTTGCCGTCCTCCGTGACCAGCCACACCCGCTTCTGCGACACCGAGTACACCACCCGCTGCCCGCTCCCCGACTCGGCCGGCAGCGTCGCCGGCTTCGCCGCGCCCTGCTGCGCCGGAGCCTGGTTCTGCGGGGTCGCCGGGGCCTGCGCGGCGGGCTTCGCGGGATGCGCGGGAGCGGTCGCGTGGGCCTGGTAGCCGAGGAAGCCGATCGCCGCGATCGCCGCGACGGTGAGCCCCGCCACGATTCCCGAGCTGCTGCTTGCCACCTTGCTCCTGCCTCTCCGCGTCCGCGCGTACCGGTTCCTGCCCTGTCGCCGCGCCGCCGCCGCTCCGTAGCCGCCGCGCCGCCGCGTCGTACTCCCGGTCGAAAGGTAGCAGCCGGGCCCCGCCGCGACCGGCCGCAAGGCCCGGCCGCCCGGGAGTCGTAGGCTGTTCGCGTGCTCTTGCTCGCCGTAGATACCGCCACGCCCGCCGTCACCGTCGCCCTGCACGACGGGGAGACCGTCCTGGCCCGGTCCCACCAGGTCGACGCCCGCCGCCACGGGGAGCTCCTGCTGCCCTCCGTCGACCGGGTCCTCGCCGAGGCCGGGGTGAAGCTCGAAGCCCTCACCGGCATCGTCGTCGGCGTCGGCCCCGGCCCCTACACCGGCCTGCGCGTCGGCCTCGTCACCGCCTCCACCTTCGCCTCCGTCCTCGGCATCCCCGTGCACGGCCTGTGCACCCTCGACGGGCTCGCCTACGCCGCGGGCGCCGCCGGGATCGAGGGCCCCTTCACCGTCGCCACCGACGCGCGGCGCAAGGAGGTCTACTGGGCGCGCTACGAGGACCCCCGCACCCGGGTCGGCGAGCCCGCCGTGGACCGCCCGGCCGACATCGCCGAGCAGGTCGCCGGCCTCCCCGCGGTCGGCCAGGGCGCCCGGCTCTACCCCGAGGTCTTCACCGACCCGCGCGAGCCCGAGCACCAGTCGGCCGCGGCCCTCGCCGCCCTCGCCGCCGAACGCCTCGCGGCCGGCGCCCCGTTCGAGAACGCCGACGGCGTCCCGCCGGTCCCGCTCTACCTGCGCCGCCCGGACGCCCAGGTGCCGAAGAACTACAAGGTGGTCACCCCGCAGTGACGGCCCCGACCGCAGTGCTCCGCGAGATGCGCTGGTGGGACATCGCACCGGTGCTGGAACTGGAGCACGAACTCTTCCCCGAGGACGCCTGGTCCGCCGGGATGTTCTGGTCCGAACTCGCCCACGCCCGCGGCCCGCGCGCCAGCCGCCGCTACGTCGTCGCCGAAGACCCGGAGAGCGGCCGCCTGGTCGGCTACGCGGGCCTCGCGGCCTCCGGCGACCTCGGTGACGTGCAGACCATCGCGGCGGCCAAGGACCAGTGGGGCACCGGACTCGGCGCCCGGCTGCTCACCGAACTGCTGCGCGCCGCGACCGCCTTCGAGTGCGCGGAGGTGCTGCTGGAGGTACGGGTCGACAACACCCGCGCCCAGCGGCTCTACGAGCGCTTCGGCTTCGAGCCGATCGGCTTCCGGCGCGGCTACTACCAGCCCGGCAACGTCGACGCGCTGGTGATGCGCCTGACCGACCCGGCCCGCACGCCGGAGCCGGCCGCCCCGGCCGCCCCGGCTGATGCGGCCGACCCGACCCCCGAGACCCCTGAACACCCTGAGAGCAGTGAGACCCATGGCTGACGAACCGCTCGTCCTCGGCATCGAGACCTCCTGCGACGAGACCGGCGTCGGCATCGTCCGCGGCACCACCCTGCTGGCCGACGCGGTCGCCTCCAGCGTCGACGAGCACGCCCGCTTCGGCGGTGTCGTGCCCGAGGTCGCCTCCCGGGCCCACCTCGAAGCGATGGTCCCGACCATCGAGCGCGCCCTCAAGGAAGCCGGCGTCACCGCCCGCGACCTCGACGGCATCGCCGTCACCGCCGGCCCCGGCCTCGCAGGCGCCCTGCTGGTCGGCGTCTCGGCGGCCAAGGCGTACGCGTACGCGCTCGGCAAGCCGCTGTACGGGGTCAACCACCTCGCCTCCCACATCTGCGTCGACCAGCTGGAACACGGCCCGCTGCCCGAGCCGACCATGGCCCTGCTGGTCTCCGGCGGCCACTCCTCGCTGCTGCTGGCCCCGGACATCACCAGCGACGTGCGCCCGCTCGGCGCGACCATCGACGACGCGGCCGGCGAGGCCTTCGACAAGATCGCCCGCGTGCTCCAGCTGGGCTTCCCCGGCGGGCCGGTCATCGACCGGCTGGCCAAGGAGGGCGACCCCAAGGCCATCAACTTCCCGCGCGGGCTGACCGGGTCGCGCGACCCGGCGTACGACTTCTCCTTCTCCGGCCTCAAGACGGCGGTGGCCCGCTGGATCGAGGCGAAGCGGAACGCGGGCGAGGAGGTGCCGGTGCGCGACGTGGCGGCGTCCTTCCAGGAGGCCGTGGTGGACGTGCTGACGCGCAAGGCGATCCGCGCGTGCAAGGACGAGGGCGTGGACCACCTGATGATCGGCGGCGGCGTGGCGGCCAACTCCCGGCTGCGCTCGCTGGCGCAGGAGCGGTGCGACGACGCGGGGATCATCCTGCGCGTACCGCGGCCCAAGCTCTGCACCGACAACGGCGCGATGGTCGCGGCCCTGGGCGCGGAGATGGTCAAGCGGAACCGTCCCGCCTCGGACTGGGACCTGTCGGCGGACTCCTCCCTCCCGGTGACGGACCCGCACGTCCCGGGCACGTCCCACGACCACGACCACGTGCACGAGCTCAGCAAGGACAACCTGTACTCGTGAACACCGTCGTCGCGCTGATGTGGGAGGCCCGGGCCGTCGAGGGCCGGGGCAACGAGCTGCTGGAGTGGGCCCGCGCCCAGGTCCTGGCCCGGGAGCCGCTGCGCCGCGAGGTGCTGCGCGCCCCGCAGGACCGGGTGCTCGTGATCACCTGGTGGGAAGCGCCCGAGGGCCGTGCGGCGGCGGAGCTCCCGGAGCTCCCGGAGCCCGCGGCGGACCTGATCACCCGGGCCGTGCACCGCTGGCGGTTCGAATCCGTCGAGGTCACGCGGGTCGAGCAGGGCGGCTGAGCGCGGGTCGAGGAGCGCTGCGGTGAGGCTCCATGGGGCGCCGCTAGGGTCATGCGCATGTCTAGCCGCCGTGACCTGCCGCCCCCGCCGCCGCCCGCGCACCTGCGCGAGTGGCTGGACGAGCGCGTCGTACGGGCCGACCGCGCGCGCTTCCTCGCGGACCTGAGCCGCCGCAGCCTGGGCCTGGGGCGGCTGGCGCTGCTGTGGGTGCTCGCGGCGGTCTTCGCGGTGGGCTGGACCTTCGTGAGCATGGCCGTGATGACCTTCGAGTCCGGTGCCGGTGCGGAGCGCCTCTTCGGGGCCGTGTTCGCCGTGATGGGGCTCGCGGTGCTGGTGCCGGCGGGCTACTGCTTCGTCCGGGGCGCCCGGCAGGAGCGCCGGGTGCACCAGCTGCTGTGCGCCTGGGCCGTCGCGGACCGCGGCCCCGGGGCGGACGCGGGGCTGCGCGCCCCGGTCCGGAGCGCGGTGTGGCTGCTGGCCTCGCTGTCCCTGGGCACCCTCGGCCTCTGGACGGCCTTCGCCGCCGCGTCGGGGGCCCGGCCGGGGACGGACACGGTCGGGGAGGTCGCGTACTTCATGGGCCTCGGCCTGATCCTGTGGGTCACCGCCCTCCTGGGCCTGGCCAAGGCCGCCACCCACTACAGCTGGTCCCTCCGGGCCCGCCGGACCGACCGCCCGGAGCGCGGCCGACCCAGCGCCCCCGCCCCGGCGGCCCACCACCCCCGCCCGGCGAAATCCCGCCTCGCGGGCGTCTGAGGCGCCGCACCGGCCCCCTCCCCGCCCGGCCAGGGCCTACGCGGGGCCGCCGATCAGCATCGCCGGCGCTCCCGCGACCCGCGTCAGGAACACCGTCGCGGAATTCGGCCCCGACGGCTTCACCTTCCGCCGCAGCTCCTCCGGCTCGATCGCCGACCCCCGCTTCTTCACCGTCAGCACCCCCACCTCCCGCTCCCGCAGCAGCGCCTTCAGCTTCTTCAGCCCGAACGGCAGCACGTCCGTGATCTCGTAGGCCGTCGCGTACGGCGTCGCCCGCAGCTCGTCGGCCGTGATGTACGCGATCGTCGGGTCGATCAGCCGCCCGTCCAGCGCCTGCGCCACCTCCGCCACCAGGTGCGCCCGGATCACCGCCCCGTCCGGCTCGTACAGCCACCGCCCCACCGGCCCCGCCTCGGGGTCCGGCAGCGGCTCGGCGGTGTTCAGCCCGACCGGCCCCGGCAGCAGCGTGGCCCGTACCGTCCCGGGGGCGGTGCCGAACCACAGCACGGCCTCCTTCACGTTCCCGTGGTCCGAGATCCACTCCGCCTCGGCCTCCGTCGGCACCGCCTCGTGCGGGATCCCGGGCGCGATCTTGATCGCGGCGTACTTCGCCGCCCGTGCCGCCCCGACCGCCCACGACAGCGGGGGCGAGTACGACTCCGGGTCGAAGATCCGCCCGCGCCCGCCGCGCCGCGCCGGGTCGATGAAGACGGCGTCGTACGGGGAGACATCGACCGTCGTCACGTCCGCCTCCCGGACCTCGATCAGGTCGGCCAGCCCCAGCGCCTCCGCGTTGGCCCGCGCGACCGCCACCGTCAGCGGGTCGAGGTCCACGGCCAGCACCCGGATCCCGCGCCGCGCCAGCGCCAGGGCGTCCCCGCCGATCCCGCAGCACAGGTCCGCGACGCTCCGTACGCCCAGCTCGGCGAGGCGTTCGGCGCGGTACGAGGCCACCGGCGCGCGGGTGGCCATCTCCCCGCCGCCGGGGGTGAAGAACATCCGGAACGCGTCCTCGGCCCCGAACTTCGCCACCGCCCGCTGCCTGAGGCGGGCCTGGCCCAGCGCGGCCGACACCAGCCCGGCGGGGTGCTCGCGGCGCAGCCGGGTGGCGACGGCCAGCTCCTGGGCGGGGTCGTAGTCGCGGAGCGAGTCGAGGAGGGCGCGCCCCTCGGGGGTGAGGAGCGCGGCGAAGTCTTCGGGAGTCACGGCTCCATTGTCGGCCAGTCGGTGGAAGGGGGGACCTCGGCCGTGGTGTCGACCGGGGAGCCGCGCCGCGCGGTGCAAGGATCCGCGCTATGCAGCTTGTACGACAAAAGGGAAATCCCTCGCAGTTTGGTCACCGGTCCGCGGCACGCCCGCGCGCCCGGTACGGGGTGGCCGCGGCAGCGCTGCTGGTCGCCGCCCTGGGCACGGGGTGCGGCGCCGCCGACCCGGGGACGCCCGTCAAGGGCAAGCCGGGCCACGCCGCCGCCGAGGCCGGCTCGGGCGCGGCGGGCGCCCTCGCCAACTCCGCCGAGCAGCAGAAGGCCGCCCAGCAGGCACGCGTCGCCATGGCGAAGAAGTGGGGCCTGGCCAAGACCCCGCTCGCGGCCCCGCCCGGGCCCAGGACGAAGCCCGAGATCACCGCCCGGGAGGGCTTCGAGGTCGAGGGCCAGGAGGAGCTCCCCCCGGTCTTCACCACCGTCCCGACCGAGGACAAGGTCGTCTTCCTGACCGTCGACGACGGGGCCGAGAAGGACCCCGAGTTCATCCGGATGATGCAGGAGCTGAAGATCCCGTACACGGCGTTCCTCAGCGACTACCTCGTGCGGGACAACTACGGGTACTTCAAGCAGATGCAGGACGCGGGCGTCACCCTGGACAACCACACCCTCAACCACCGCTACCTGCCCGGCCTCAACTACGAGCAGCAGCGCGAGGAGATCTGCGGGCAGCAGGACACCATCCAGAAGCAGTTCGGCAAGCGGCCCCAGCTGTTCCGGCCCCCCTACGGGAACTACAACCAGGACACGCTGCGCGCGGCGAAGTCCTGTGGCATCAAGGCGGTCCCCCTGTGGAACGCGGAGGCCTTCCCGAACCGGATGGACTACCGTGAATGGGACAGGGACCTGCACCCCGGCGACATCATCCTCACGCACTTCCGGGGTCGCGAGGACTGGAAGGGCACCATGCCTGACATGATCCGTCATGTCATGAAGACCGTCACGGACAAGGGGTACGCCGTGGCCCGCCTGGAGGATTACCTGTGAAGTACGCGCGCCGGCTGGTGGCCGGGACGCTGACGGCCGGCGCGCTCGCGCTGTCCCTGTCCGGATGCGGGAACAGCGTGGATCCGATCGAGAGGCTGGGCCGCAAGGCCGGGCAGTCGGGGAGCCCGTCGGCGTCCCCGTCCGCCCGGACCTCCGCGGCCCCGTCCGCCCAGGCGGGCACCCCGGGGGACGAGGCGTACCGCAAGTGGGGGCTGACCGCCCCGCTGCAGTACGCCCCGAAGCCCGCGCAGAAGCCCCAACTCCCCAAGCCGGCCGGTCCGGGCAAGCCGGTGGTGGTGGACCGAATACCCGTCGCGCCGAACGACAAGGTCGTCTTCCTGACCTTCGACGACGGCGCGGAGAAGGACCCCGAGTTCCTGAAGATGGCGGCCGAACTGAAGCTGCCGATCAGCATGTTCCTCACGGACAACGTGGCGTCGTCGGACTACGGCTACTTCGAGAAGCTCCGCGACAACGGCTCGAACAGCACGGTGAACAACCACACGCTGACGCACCCCAACATGCGCACGCTGGCGTTCGCGGCGCAGAAGAAGGAGATATGCGGCCAGCAGGAGCGCCTGGAGAAGCGCTTCGGCAAGCGCCCGGTCCTCTTCCGCCCGCCCTTCGGCAACTACAACGACGACACCCTGAAGGCCGCCTCGGAATGCGGCATCAACACGGTCGTGCTGTGGCGGGCGTCGATGCAGATAAACGACTTCCAGTACGCCGAGGGCTCGGCCTTCAAACCCGGTGACATCGTCCTGGCCCACTTCCGCGGCCCGTCGGAACTCAAGGGCGCGACGGAGATCCACATGGTGACGAAGATGCTCCAGCACATACAGGAACAGGGCTACAAGATCGCCCGCCTGGAGGACTACCTGTAGGGGCAGGTGCGGGGCCGGTAGGCCCGTCACCAGCGGAAATCCACTCGGCTCGGGGTGGGGGCGGGCCCTAGGATCTGCCGCATGGCAACGCGACTTGTGCAGATCAACATGAAGGCCCACGACGACACGGCGCTCGGGCGGTTCTGGGCGGAGGCGCTCGGGTGGGGTGTCGACAGCGAGGGGCCCGGCGTGACCAACCTGGAGCCCGTGGGGTTCTCCTACCCCGACCCCGTGGCCGTGTGCGTCGACATCATCGCCCGGCCGGAGCCCAAGACGGTCAAGAACCGGGTGCACCTCGATCTGGCCACCACGTCGGCCGCCCACCAGGCGGAGTTGGTCGCCCGTCTGAAGGACCTCGGCGCGACCCTCGCCGACGTGGGCCAGGGCGACGTCCCCTGGACGGTCATGGCCGACCCGGAGGGCAACGAGTTCTGCGTCCTGGAGCCCCGCGAGATCTACCGCGACACCGGCCCCGTCGCCGCGGTCGTCGTCGACTGCGCGGACCCGCGCGAGATGGCCCGGTTCTGGGACGCGGCGATCGACTGGAAGCTGCACCAGGTCACCGACGACCAGGCGACCCTGCGGTCCGCCCAAGGCGTCGGCCCCTACCTGGAGTTCATCCGCACCCCGGACACCAAGAGCGGGTGGAACCGCGTCCACCTCGACGTCGCCCCCTACACCGGTGACGACCCGGCGGCGGAGGCGGCCCGGCTGCGCGCCCTGGGAGCCACCAGCCCCAGCTATGACGCGTCCGCCATCTCCTGGACCATCCTGGCCGACCCGGAAGGCAACGAGTTCTGCCTCCTCAGCCCCCGCGGAACCGCATGACGGCGTGACGTTCCGGCGCGGGGGGACGGCCCCGCCGGGACCCACCCCCCCGTGCCGATCGGCTACCGGACCCCGGCCACCACCGGGGTGATGGTCGTTTCCGCCGGCCCCCGGGCGTCGGCCTCCCGCTGGCGTTCCGCGCTGTCGCTGATGCGCAGCAGGAGGGCGATCATGATCCAGTTGGCCAGC
This sequence comes from Streptomyces sp. NPDC058157, assembly GCF_042884105.1. NCBI lineage: Bacteria > Bacillati > Actinomycetota > Actinomycetes > Kitasatosporales > Streptomycetaceae > Streptomyces > Streptomyces sp. NPDC058157. The sequence continues at coordinate 14,851 of NZ_JBHVUQ010000102.1, read as the reverse complement.
AGTGACGAGCCGCCCTTCGCCAGGAAGGGCAGGGCCTTGCCGGTCAGGGGGATCAGGCCCGTGACGCCGCCCGCGACCACGAAGACCTGGAGCGCCAGCGCCGACGCGAGGCCGATCGCCAGCAGCTTGCCGAACGGGTCGCGCGCGGCCAGCGCCATCCGCAGGCCCCGCTGCACCAGCAGGGCGTACAGCAGCAGGACGGCCATGACCCCCGCCAGGCCGAGCTCCTCGCCCACCGTCGTCAGGATGAAGTCGCTGCGCCCCGCGAACTTGATCAGCTCGGGGTGGCCCATCCCCAGGCCGGTGCCCGAGATGCCGCCGGTGCCGAAGCTGAACAGGGCCTGCGCCGACTGGTCGGAGGTGACCCCGGGCGGGGGCTTCTCCCAGTAGTAGGAGAGCGGGTCGAGCCAGGCTGCGACGCGCGCCTTGACGTGCGGCTCGGTCGAGCCGACGACGAACGCGCCGCCCGCCGCCAGGACCAGGCCGCACACGATCCAGCTGGTGCGCTCGGTGGCGACGTACAGCATCACCACGAAGACGCCGAAGAAGATCAGCGACGTGCCCAGGTCGCGCTCGAAGACCAGCACCAGCAGCGAGATGATCCACACCGTGATGATCGGCCCGAGCTGCCGCATCGGCGGCAGCCGCATGCCGAGGAACCTCCGGCCGGTCAGGGCCAGCGAGTCGCGGTGGATCACCAGATACCCCGCGAAGAAGACCGCGATCATGATCTTCACGAACTCGCCCGGCTGGAGCGAGAACCCGAACAGGATGATCCACCGCTTGGCGCCGTACGTGTCGGCGCCGAAGAACGCCGGTGCGATCAGCAGCACCAGCGCCAGGGCCATCGTGATGTAGATGAACCGCTGGAGCAGCCGGTGGTCCCGCAGCAGCGCCACCACCAGCAGGCAGGCGGCGACCCCGACCACCGTCCACATCAGCTGGCCGGGCGCGTTCGCGTCCGAGCCGTAGCGCTCGATGTACCCCTGGTCGAGCCGGTGGATCAGGACGAGCCCCAGCCCGGTCAGCAGCATGGCGAGCGGGAAGATCAGCGGGTCCGCGTACGCCGCGAACCGGCGGATGCCCAGGTGTCCCACCAGCGAGAGCAGCGACATGCTGATCACGAAGCTGGCCAGGTGCTGCGGCAGCTCGCCGTTCATGGCCAGGCCCGCGCTCACGTGCCCGAAGACGGCGATGGCGACCACGAAGACGAGCAGGAGCGCTTCGGTCCGGCGGCGGGCGCCCGCCGTCGTCAGCGGTCTCAGTCCACGCACGGGACGCCGCCCCCGTCGATGGTGTCCGGCTCCGGCCCTGACGGCGGAGGGGCTGACGCCGGAGGCGCCGACGGCGATGAGGGGAGGGCGGAAGGAGACGTGGCGCCCGGTGCACTCGGGGTCGCAGTGGCGGTCCGGGGACCGATCTGCTCGGCAATGAGGCGCTTTATCTTCATATCATCTACGACGTTGATGTCCTCCCCATGGTTCCTTGCGAAGCCCTCGATGGGGAGTGTCGAAAATTGCACTTTTCCGCCGGACAGGTTTTTCGCCTGCTTCAGGAACGACAGCAGATCCCATCCCGCGTCCGTCACGACGTCCTGTTTCGCGGTCTCGATCAGCTTGATCAGCTTTACCGGATCGGTGAAGGTCCCCGCCGAATTCAGCTTCTGCGTCGCCCCCGCCAGGAAGGCCTGCTGCCGCTTCGTCCGGTCCAGGTCGCCGCCGTCCAGGCCGTGCCGCTGCCGGACGAACGCCAGCGACTGCCGCCCGTCCAGCGTCTGCCGGCCGGCCGGGAAGTCCGCCCCCGAGTAGCCGTCCTTGACCGGCTTCTTCAGGCACACCGGTACGCCGCCCAGCGCTTCGGCCAGGTGGTAGAAGCCGGCCAGGTTCAGCTCGGCGAAATGATCGACCGGGACGCCCAGGAAGTTCCGCACCGTTGCGATCTGCGCCTTGCGCCCCGCCTCGCGCCCCTCCCGTTCCAGCTGCCGCCGGTCCTTGACCCCCTGTGCGGCGAGCCGGTCCTCCTCGGCCGACTTCGCCAGCCCGTACGCCTTCTTGATCTTGTCCTTGTGCCCGGGGCCGGACCCCTCCGCTCCCGCCAGCTCGACGAAGTCGTCCCGCGGTATCGAGAAGGCCTTCGCCCGCCCGCCGTCGCCGGGCACGTGCAGCAGGATCATCGTGTTGGCGTTGTAGCCGCCGATGTCCGAGCTCCCCGCGTGCAGCTGGTCCAGCACGGCTTCCGGGAGCGGGTCGCCGTTCTGGTCGCGGCGGCTGTCCAGACCGATGAGCAGCACGTTCACATCGCCGTGCGCCGACTTCTCCGCCCCGTCCAGCGCCTTCGAGCTGCCGATGCCCGCCGCCAGGTCCCGGTAGACGTACCAGACGGCGCCGCCCGCCAGCAGGGCGAGCGCGCAGACCGCGATCAGCAGCCTGCGGGCGATCCGTATGCCTGACGTGCCCGCTTTCCTCCGTCGTCCGCTCATGCCCGTCGATCCTGGCGCAGCCCCGCTGAAGGAAACCTGAGAGCCCGGCGGCTCAGCGCCTGCCCGACGGGATCCGCAGCTCCAGCAGCGCGCCCCCGTCCGGCGCCGCCAGGGCGCGGACGTCGCCCCCGTGGGCCCGGGCGATCTCGCGGGCGATCGCCAGGCCCAGGCCGGTGCCGCCGCTGGCCCGGCCCCGGTCCGCGTCGAGGCGTACGAAGCGCTCGAAGACCCGGGCCCGGTCCGCCTCCGGGATCCCCGGACCGTCGTCGGCCACCTCCAGCACCGCCCACCCGTCCCGCGCGGCGGCCCGCACCACGACCCGGCCCCGCGCGTACCGCAGGGCGTTGTCCACCAGGTTTCCCAGGGCCCGCTCCAGCCGCGCCGCGTCCCCGTACGCCGGGACCGGCGCCGGGGCCTCCACCCGCAGCGGCACCCGGGGGACGGGCCGGCGCGCCGCGTCCTCCGCCGCCAGCAGCGCGAGGTCCACCGGCTCGGGGCGCGGCGCGGGCCCCCCGTCGAGGCGGGCCAGCAGCAGCAGGTCGGCGGCGATCCGCTGGAGCCGTTCGGTGTCGGCCAGCGCGGCCTCCACCGACGCCCGGTCGGGCCGCTCCATGGCCAGGGCCACCTCCAGCCTGGAGCGGACGGCGGCCAGCGGGTTGCGCAGCTCGTGCGAGGCGTCGGCGGTGAACTGCCGCTGCCGGGCGTCGGAGCGCTCCAGCCGGTCGAGGGTGTCGTTGACGGTCCGCGCCAGCTGGGCGATCTCGTCGGCGCCGCCCGGGTCGGGGACGCGGCGGTCCAGCTCGCTCGCGGTGACCGAGGCCAGCCCGGAGCGGATGGCGGTGACGGGGCGCAGCGCGTGCCCGGTGGCCCACCAGGCCACGGCCGCCGCGAAGGCGATCATCGGCGGCGCCCCGGCGAGCAGGGCGACGGCGACGGCGCGGGTGGCGTCGTCCACGTCCCCGAGCACGGTCATCGCGTACACGGTGCGCGGGGCGGCCGGGTCGTGCGCGCCGGACGGGCCGGGGGCCTCGACGGCGACGACCACGCGCCGCTGGCCGCCGGGGTGCGCGGGGGCCAGGACGGCGGAGCGGGAGTCCTGCCCGGGGCCGGGGCGCAGTCCGTCGAGGCGGGGGATGTCGCGGGGCTCCCCGCCGGCGGCGGTGCTCGCGACGGTGCGGCCCTGCGCGTCGCGTACGAGGACCAGGTCGACCCCGTTCTCCGGCGCGGGCAGCCGGCCGCCGGGCGGGAGGGTGCGGGTGTCGGCCTGCGCGGCGACCTTCCGGGCGGCGAGCTCGGTGCGGCCGGTGGTGTTGTCGAGGAGGTTGCCGCGCATGAGGGTGTACAGCCACAGGCCGCCGCCGGCGAGGACCGCGGCCATGGCGAGCGCGGCGGCGAGCGCGGTCCGGGCGCGCAGGCTGCCGACCACCGTCAGCCGCCGTCGGGGGCCATGCGGTACCCGGTGCCGTGGACGGTGCGGATGGAGCGGCGGCCGAAGGGGGCGTCGATCTTCTTGCGCAGGGAGGAGACGTAGACCTCGACGATGTTGGGGTCGATGCCGTGGGGGGAGTCCCAGACCTCGTCGAGGATGTCCTGCTTGGCGACGGCCCGGCCGGGGCGCTCCATCAGGCAGGCGAGCACGCCGAGCTCGCGGGCGGTGAGTTCGATGTCCTGCGCGCCGCGGCGGCAGCGGCGGTCGTGCGGGTCGAGGACGAGGTCCCCGGCGCGGAGCAGGGCGGGCGCCGGGCCGGGGCCGGCGGCTCGGCGGGCGAGGGCGCGCAGGCGGGCGCCGAGCACGACGAAGGAGAACGGCTTGGTGAGGTAGTCGTCGGCCCCGGCGTCGAGGCCCTCGGCCTCGTCGTACTCGCCGTCCTTGGCGGTGAGGACCAGGACGGGGGTGGGGTCTCCGTGGGCGCGCATCCGGGCGCAGATCTCGGCGCCGCCGGGGCCGGGCAGCATGAGGTCCAGCAGCACGACGTCGTAGGGGCCGCCGGTGAGGGCCAGCTCCAGCCCCCGGTGCCCGTCGTGGGCGACCTCGACGCGGTGGCCCTCGGCGGACAGGCCCTGCCGGAGGGACTCGGCCAGGTTCTCTTCGTCTTCGACGACCAGGATGCGCACCCGTCCACCCTCACACACCGGGCACCGGACCGGCCCGGGGCGGGGCCGGGCGCGGCAGGGGCCGGGTTTGGGCCAAACGGGTCCAGCCGCGGCCGGAATGCATGGAACCGGCGGACCGTGTTGGCACTCCGCTTGACCGAGTGCTAATCGCCGGAATAGTGTCACACCTGGCACTCGCCACCGGTGAGTGCCAACACAGCGACAGGCAGGTCCGGCACCCGCGACGACGGATCGACCTGGTCGCCACCTCAGACAGTTAACCCCGGATCTCCGAAGGGGGAGGTCGGATCGTGACGACCGCCAGCTCCAAGGTTGCCATCAAGCCGCTTGAGGACCGCATCGTGGTCCAGCCGCTCGACGCCGAGCAGACCACGGCCTCCGGCCTGGTCATCCCGGACACCGCGAAGGAGAAGCCCCAGGAGGGCGTCGTCCTCGCGGTCGGCCCGGGCCGCTTCGAGGACGGCCAGCGTCTCCCGCTGGACGTCTCCGTCGGCGACATCGTGCTGTACAGCAAGTACGGCGGCACCGAAGTGAAGTACAGCGGCGAGGAGTACCTCGTCCTCTCGGCCCGCGACGTGCTCGCGATCGTCGAGAAGTAATCACTTCTCACGCATTGCTTTGAACTGCGCCCCTGGTCACCCCGCTGATTGCCGGGCGGCGAGGGGCGCGGTTCGTTAAACCCGAGTTTTCGAGAGGGCTGAACCGCTCCCATGGCGAAGATCCTGAAGTTCGACGAGGACGCCCGTCGCGCCCTCGAGCGCGGCGTCAACAAGCTTGCCGACACGGTCAAGGTGACGATCGGCCCCAAGGGCCGCAACGTCGTCATCGACAAGAAGTTCGGCGCCCCCACCATCACCAACGACGGTGTCACCATCGCCCGCGAGGTCGAGCTGGACGACCCGTACGAGAACCTCGGCGCCCAGCTGGTGAAGGAGGTGGCGACCAAGACCAACGACATCGCGGGTGACGGCACCACCACCGCCACCGTGCTCGCCCAGGCGCTCGTCCGCGAGGGTCTGCGCAACGTCGCCGCCGGCGCTTCCCCGGCCGCCCTGAAGAAGGGCATCGACGCCGCGGTCAAGGCCGTGTCCGAGGAGCTCCTCGCGACCGCCCGCCCGATCGAGGACAAGTCGGACATCGCCGCCGTGGCCGCGCTCTCCGCGCAGGACTCGCAGGTCGGCGAGCTCATCGCCGAGGCGATGGACAAGGTCGGCAAGGACGGTGTCATCACCGTCGAGGAGTCCAACGCCTTCGGCCTGGAGCTGGAGTTCACCGAGGGCATGGCCTTCGACAAGGGCTACCTCTCCCCGTACATGGTCACCGACCAGGAGCGTATGGAGGCCGTCCTCGACGACCCGTACATCCTGATCAACCAGGGCAAGATCTCCTCCATCCAGGACCTCCTGCCGCTGCTGGAGAAGGTCATCCAGGCGGGTGGCTCCAAGCCGCTGCTGATCATCGCCGAGGACGTCGAGGGCGAGGCGCTCTCCACCCTCGTCGTCAACAAGATCCGCGGCACCTTCAACGCGGTCGCCGTCAAGGCCCCGGGCTTCGGCGACCGTCGCAAGGCGATGCTCCAGGACATGGCCACCCTCACCGGTGCCACCGTCATCGCCGAGGAGGTCGGCCTCAAGCTCGACCAGGCCGGTCTGGACGTCCTCGGTTCCGCGCGCCGCGTGACCATCTCCAAGGACGACACGACCATCGTCGACGGTGGCGGCAACGCCGCTGACGTCGCGGGCCGCGTCAACCAGATCAAGGCCGAGATCGAGTCCACGGACTCCGACTGGGACCGCGAGAAGCTGCAGGAGCGCCTGGCGAAGCTCGCCGGCGGCGTCTGCGTCATCAAGGTCGGCGCCGCCACCGAGGTGGAGCTCAAGGAGAAGAAGCACCGCCTTGAGGACGCCATCTCCGCGACCCGCGCCGCGGTCGAGGAGGGCATCGTCTCCGGCGGTGGCTCCGCGCTCGTCCACGCCGTCAAGGTCCTGGAGGGCAACCTCGGCCTGACCGGCGACGAGGGCACGGGCGTGTCGGTCGTCCGCCGCGCCGCCGTCGAGCCGCTGCGCTGGATCGCCGAGAACGCCGGCCTCGAGGGCTACGTCATCACCTCGAAGGTGGCGGAGCTGGAGAAGGGCAACGGCTTCAACGCCGCCTCCGGCGAGTACGGCGACCTGGTCAAGGCCGGCGTCATCGACCCGGTCAAGGTCACCCGCTCCGCGCTGGAGAACGCCGCCTCCATCGCCTCCCTGCTGCTCACGACCGAGACCCTGGTCGTCGAGAAGCCGGCCGAGGAAGAGGCCGACGCCGGTCACGGCCACGGTCACGGCCACAGCCACTGAGGCCCGCGCCCCTGAGCGCCGGCACTAGCTGAACGAGAAGGCCCTGGTCACCGCTGCGACGCGGTGGTGACCAGGGCCTCTTGCGTGTCCGCTGCCCGCTACTCGGGCAGCATGCCCATCTGCCGCATCAGGCTCGGGGCGTCGTAGTACCACCAGCCCTCGGCGATCCGGCCGTCGTCGATACGGAAGGTCGTACATCCCGACATCGTGACTTCCTTGCCGGTCGGGGCGACCCCCATGAACGTGCCCTTCTGGTTGCCCTTCCAGTTCCAGAGGGTCGTGACGCAGTCGCCCTCGGCGATCTGCCGGGTCTGGTCGAAGGAGAAGTCGAACGCTTCCCTCCACATGCTGATGGTCTGCCGCATGCCGTCGCGGCCGTCGCTCTGACCCTCGCTCTCCATGATGTCGTGGTCCTTGTAGTCCGCCGCCAGGCACTCGTCCAGGACGGCGAAGTCGCCCTTGAGGATGCACTCCTCGAACATCCGGTTCACGACGAGCTTGTTGAGGTACTCGTCGCGCACCACGTCGAGGTTCATGAACTTCGGCATTCCCTCGCAGAGCGCGACCATCTCCTGGAACATCCGGTCGGTCTCGGGGAGGTGAGAGTTCTTCATCGCCTCCTCGTACGAGGGGAATTCGACGAGGTCCACGTAGTGGGTCTGGGAGTCGCGGTCCCGGCCGATCATGGTGTGGGTGACCGTGCGCTTCCCGCTGGTCTGTTCCGCGTAGCGGTCGATGAGGGCGTTCATCTCGTCGAACCGCCTGGTCTCGTAATCGATTACCTGTACGAACGTCATCGCGTCGCCTCCCGGGGTGATGGGACACGTCCATTTTAGGGAGATTTCACCCGTTTGCCGCGCTTACCGATGGGTCGTGCGGGTAGCCTCGGGGGACCTACTGCGGCCCGTACTTGCGCCCCGTCCGGGAGGACACGCCGCCGAGCAGCCCGCGCGGGGTCAGCTTCACCACGCCCATCAGCGCCTTGTACCGCGGGTCCGGGATCGAGACGGTCTTGCCGCGCGCGAGGTCGGCCAGCGCGGCGCCCACCAGCTTGTCGGCGTCGAGCCACATCCAGCCGGGGATGTTGTCGGTGCCCATGCCGGCCCGCTGGTGGAACTCTGTCCGCACGAAGCCCGGGCACAGCGCCATCATCCGCACCCCGGACCCCGCCAGGTCGCGGGCCGCGCCCTGGGTGAACTGCACGACCCAGGCCTTGCTGGCGCCGTAGGTGCCGCGCGGGACGAAGGCGGCCACCGAGGCCACGTTGACCACCCCGCCGCGGCCGCGCGAGCGCATCGACTCCGTGGCCGCCGAGGTCAGCCGCAGCACCGCCTCGATGTGCACCTTCAGCATGGCCAGCTCGTCGGCCATCGAGACCTCCAGGTAGCGGCCCTTGTTGCCGAAGCCGGCGTTGTTGACCAGCAGGTCCACCGGGTGCGTCCGGTCCCCGAGCCGGGTCTCGACGGCCGCGATGCCCTGCTCCGTCGACAGGTCGGCGGACAGCACCTCGGCCTCGATGCCGTGCCGGTCGTGCAGCTCGGTGGCCTGCTCGGCCAGCCGCTTCGCGTCCCGGGCCACCAGGACGAGGTTGTGGCCCTGGGCGGCGAGCCGCCGGGCGAAGGCGGCGCCGATGCCCGCCGTGGATCCAGTGATCAACGCAGTCGTCATGTGCGCAAAATAGCCGCCCGGGCCCCGCGCCCCCACCCCTGAGGGGGCCGTCCTCAAAGTCGCGGCCGAAGGCTGGGGTCGACACAAAAGGCGGGCTTATGCTCGAGGGGTGATTGAGGCACGCCACCTGCGGATCCTGCGCGCTGTCGCCGGGACCGGTTCCTTCTCCGCCGCCGCCCGCGAACTCGGCTGCACCCAGCCCGCCGTCTCCCAGCAGATGAAGGCCCTGGAGCAGTCGGCCGGCACCCCGCTGCTGGTCCGCACGGGCCGCGAGATGCGGCTGACCCAGGCCGGGGAGGCCCTCGTGCGGCACGCCGCCGGGATCCTGGCCGGGCTGACCGCCGCCGAGGAGGAGGTCGCGGCCATCGCCGGGCTGCGCGCCGGGCGGGTGCGGCTGGTCTCCTTCCCCAGCGGCAGTTCCACGCTGGTGCCGACCGCGCTGGCGGCGATGCGCGCCGAGCACCCGGGCACCCGGATCTCGCTGGTGGAGGCGGAGCCGCCGCGTTCGGTGGAGATGCTGCGCGAGGGGGACTGCGACCTGGCGCTGGCCTTCCGCTACGGCGGGGCCGCGGCCGTGGCCGAGTGGGAGGACCTCGTGGTCACCCCGCTGCTGACCGACCGGCTCGTCGGGCTGGTGCCCGAGGGGCACCGGCTGGCCGGGGCCGGCCGGGTGGGCATGGCGGAGCTGGCGGACGAGCCCTGGATCGCGGGCTGTCCGCGCTGCCGCCGCCATCTGGTGGAGGTGTGCGAGGGCGCGGGCTTCACCCCGCGCATCGACTTCGCCACCGACGACTACCCGGCCGTGGTCGGACTGGTCGGCGCGGGGCTGGGTGTGGCGGTGCTGCCGGAGCTGGCGGTGGAGTCGGTGCGGGCCAAGGGCGTGAGCGCCCTGGTGGTGGAGCCGGCGGTGGAGCGGGAGGTCGTGGCGCTGACGCTGCCCGACCTGGCCCGTGTGCCGGCGGTGGCGGCGACCCTGGGGGAGCTGGTGCGGGCCGCCGCCCGCTGACGGTCAGTGCGGGGCGATCGGGCCGATCGTGCTGGAGGCGGGGATCAGGCGGTGTCGTGCGCGGCCCATCAGTTCCTCGCGTTCGTCCTCGGTGAGGCCGCCCCACACCCCGTAGGGCTCGCGGACGGCGAGTGCGTGTGCGGCGCATTCCGAGCGCACCGGGCAGCGCATGCAGACCTCTTTAGCCGAGGCCTCGCGCGCACTCCTGGCCGCGCCCCGCTCGCCCTCCGGGTGGAAGAAGAGGGAGCTGTCGACCCCCCGGCAGGCTGCGAGCAGCTGCCAGTCCCAGAGGTCGGCGTTCGGTCCGGGGAGGCGGGAGAAATCTGCCATGGGTAGTCCTCTTGGTGCCGGTACTGAGGCGGATACGGTCCATGTCTCCACACCTACTGTCGTAGTAGATGTAAATATGACTCATTGGGAATCTAGCCTCAGACACATGCCAAACGGAAGGAAAGCCGCCAAATAGGGCATAGCTCCAGATGGAGGACGCGCCGAGGGCGCCTCCAGCGTCGTGATCGCTTCCTCACGTAGAGTGCCGAAGGTGTCCGTCCGACCCGTAACTCTTTCGAGTGACCGTCGTTGAGAGAGCGAGTGCGGTTGAAACGAGAAGTTCCCGGACAGGTGTCCGAGGGCATCGATCGCACAGGTGACGATACGTACCAGCCTGGAGGCTCAAGGTGACGCGCATCAGCAGCTGCGGAGGGCGGTCATGACTTCCGTCCTCGTCTGCGACGACTCCCCGCTTGCCCGAGAGGCGCTCCGTCGCGCGGTTGCCACCGTGCCCGGCGTCGAGCGTGTGACGACGGCCGCCAACGGCGAGGAAGTCCTCCGCCGCTGGGGTGCCGACCGATCCGACCTGATCCTGATGGACGTGCGGATGCCCGGCCTCGGCGGTGTCGAGACCGTCCGCCGGCTCCTGTCCGCCGACCCGGGCGCCCGCATCATCATGCTGACGGTCGCCGAGGACCTGGACGGCGTGGCCCTCGCGGTCGCCGCCGGCGCCCGTGGCTACCTGCACAAGGACGCCTCGCGCGCCGAACTGCGGGCCACGGTCACCCAGGCGCTCGCCGACCCGACCTGGCGGCTGGCCCCGCGCCGGCTGCGCTCGGCGGAGATGGGCGCCGCGCCCACCCTCACCGCGCGCGAGATCCAGGTGCTGGAGGGCATGAGCCACGGCCGGTCCAACGCGGAGATCGGGCGCGAGCTGTTCCTCTCCGAGGACACGGTCAAGACGCACGCCCGCAGGCTTTTCAAGAAGCTCGGCGCCTCGGACCGGGCGCACGCCGTGGCGCTCGGCTTCCGCTGGGGTCTCGTCCGCTGACCGCGGGAGCGGCCTCCGGCTGACCGGAGCGGTCCCGTCCGCCGATGGCGGGCGGGGCGGCAGGCCCCCCGGGGGAGACGGGACGGGAAAGTCCCGTCCCGACCGGTGTCCCGCCGGGGATTGACGGGGCACAATCCAGGGGACGTGTCGCTTCGGGCGCGATGCCGCATCCTTGATGGTGTGCCGCATTCTTGGAGAGGTCGAGTCCTCGGGGACGACGATTCGGGCCGAGCGGAGGGGAGGGCGCAGAAGATGGGTTCCGGCGCACCCGCTCATAACGCTTCGATGCACAACACGGACCGCGATGCCACGAACGCTCCGGCGCCAAGGCACCATGGATTGATGCGCGACGACGAGGCCCTGGGGTCACCCCCGGCCACAGGCCCCACCGGCGCCGCCAAAGGCGGCAACGCCGGGGCCGTCAGCGCGCTCGTACGCCGCGCGGTCGACGGCGACGAACAGGCCACGCACGATCTGCTGGCCTTCGTGCACCCCCTCGCCATCCGCTACTGCCGCACCCGGCTGTCGCGGCTCCCGGGTGACGCCCGCCACTTCGTCGAGGACCTGGCGCAGGAGGTGTGCGTCGCCGTGCTGATGGCGCTGCCCCGCTACCGGGACACCGGACGCCCCTTCGAGGCGTTCGTCTTCGCCATCGCCGCGCACAAGGTCGCCGACCTCCAGCGGGCCGCCATGCGGCACCCGGGCAGCACCGCCGTCCCGTCCGACGAGATGCCGGAGCGGCCGGACGACTCGCTCGGGCCGGAGGAGCGGGCGCTGCTCAGCAGTGACGCCGCCTGGGCCAAGAAGCTGCTGGCCAACCTGCCGGAGAACCAGCGCGAGCTGCTCGTGCTGCGCGTGGCCGTCGGGCTGACCGCGGAGGAGACCGGGCAGATGCTCGGCATGTCCCCCGGAGCGGTGCGGGTCGCGCAGCACCGTGCGCTGAGCCGGCTGCGCGCGCTCGCGGAGCAGTGAGCCACCGCGTTTTCCTCGTAGGAAGCTACGAAACTTCTGGTTGACCTTGGTCGTGGAATGAGACGCCTCGGGATCCCGTTAGCATGGACATCCGCGCTGAGCAAGACCATTTGGGAAGGTGTCATGACCGCCGACGGAGTACCCGACAAATTCGCCGCGCTCGGACTGACCTACGACGACGTGCTGCTGCTGCCGGGCGCGTCGGACATGGCTCCGGACGAGATCGACACCTCCTCTCTCATCTCGCGCAACGTCCGCGTGAACGTTCCGCTGCTGTCCGCGGCCATGGACAAGGTCACCGAGTCCCGGATGGCCATCGCGATGGCCCGCCAGGGCGGCGTCGGTGTCCTGCACCGCAACCTCTCCATCGCCGACCAGGCCAACCAGGTCGACCTGGTCAAGCGCTCCGAGTCCGGCATGGTCACCGACCCGATCACGGTGCACCCGGACGCGACGCTGCGCGAGGCCGACGAGCTCTGCGCGAAGTTCCGCATCTCCGGCGTCCCGGTCACCGACCCCGCCGGCAAGCTGCTCGGCATCGTCACCAACCGCGACATGGCCTTCGAGTCGGACCGCAGCCGCCAGGTGCGCGAGGTCATGACCCCGATGCCGCTGGTCACGGGCAAGGTCGGCATCTCCGGCGTGGACGCCATGGAGCTGCTGCGCCGCCACAAGATCGAGAAGCTTCCGCTCGTCGACGAGTCGGGTGTCCTCAAGGGCCTCATCACGGTCAAGGACTTCGTCAAGGCCGAGAAGTACCCGAACGCCGCCAAGGACAAGGACGGCCGCCTGCTGGTCGGCGCCGCCGTCGGCGTCGCCGGTGACGCGTACGAGCGCGCCCAGGCCCTGATCGAGGCGGGCGCCGACTTCATCGTCGTCGACACCGCCCACGGCCACTCCCGCCTGGTCGGCGACATGGTCTCCAAGATCAAGTCGAACGCCTCCGTCGACGTCATCGGCGGCAACGTCGCCACCCGCGACGGCGCCCAGGCGCTCATCGACGCCGGTGTCGACGGCATCAAGGTCGGCGTCGGCCCCGGCTCCATCTGCACCACCCGCGTCGTCGCCGGCATCGGCGTCCCGCAGGTCACCGCCATCTACGAGGCCTCGCTGGCCGCCAAGGCCGCGGGCGTCCCGGTCATCGGCGACGGCGGCCTCCAGTACTCCGGCGACATCGCCAAGGCCCTGGTCGCGGGCGCCGACACGGTGATGCTCGGCTCGCTGCTCGCGGGCTGCGAGGAGTCCCCGGGCGAGCTGCTGTTCATCAACGGCAAGCAGTTCAAGTCCTACCGCGGCATGGGCTCGCTCGGTGCGATGCAGTCCCGCGGCGACCGCAAGTCCTTCTCCAAGGACCGCTACTTCCAGGAAGGGGTCGGCGGCGACGACAAGCTGATCCCCGAGGGCATCGAGGGCCAGGTCCCCTACCGCGGCCCGCTCTCCGCGGTGGTCCACCAGCTCGTCGGCGGCCTGCGCCAGTCGATGTTCTACGTCGGCGGCCGCACGGTGCCGGAGCTCCAGGACCGCGGCCGGTTCGTCCGGATCACCTCGGCGGGCCTCAAGGAGAGCCACCCGCACGACATCCAGATGACGGTGGAAGCGCCGAACTACAGCCGCAAGGGCTGAACACGATGACCGCCCGGAGGGGCGGGCCCACCCGGGCCCGCCCCTCCGGCGCGTCCGCGCACGGCCCGTGCGTGCGTCCGTACAGCGGTCACCGGAACGCGGGTCCCCGGGGTTCGGGGATACTGGACGGGCAGACCCAGAGGAAAGGCCACCACACGTGACTGAGATCGAGATCGGGCGCGGCAAGCGCGGCCGCCGGGCGTACGCCTTCGACGACATCGCCATCGTCCCCAGCCGGCGTACGCGGGACCCGAAGGAGGTCTCGATCGCCTGGCAGATCGACGCGTACCGCTTCGAGCTCCCCTTCCTGGCCGCCCCCATGGACTCCGTGGTCTCCCCGCAGACCGCCATCCGCATCGGCGAGCTCGGTGGCCTCGGCGTGCTGAACCTCGAGGGCCTGTGGACCCGCTACGAGGACCCGCAGCCGCTGCTCGACGAGATCGCGGAGCTGGACGAGGAGGCCGCCACCCGCCGTCTCCAGGAGATCTACGCCGCGCCGATCCAGGCCGACCTCATCGGTCAGCGGATCAAGGAGGTGCGCGACTCGGGCGTCGTCACCGCCGCCGCGCTCTCCCCGCAGCGCACCGCGCAGTTCTCCAAGGCCGTCGTGGACGCGGGCGTCGACATCTTCGTCATCCGCGGCACCACCGTCTCCGCCGAGCACGTCTCGGGCGCGGCCGAGCCGCTGAACCTCAAGCAGTTCATCTACGAGCTCGACGTCCCGGTCATCGTCGGCGGCTGCGCCACCTACACGGCGGCCCTGCACCTGATGCGCACCGGCGCGGCCGGTGTCCTCGTCGGCTTCGGCGGCGGCGCCGCGCACACCACGCGCAACGTGCTGGGCATCCAGGTCCCGATGGCCACGGCCGTCGCGGACGTGGCCGCGGCGCGCCGCGACTACATGGACGAGTCCGGCGGCCGCTACGTGCACGTCATCGCCGACGGCGGCGTGGGCTGGTCCGGCGACCTGCCGAAGGCCATCGCCTGCGGCGCGGACGCCGTGATGATGGGCTCCCCGCTGGCGCGCGCCACCGACGCGCCCGGCAAGGGCCACCACTGGGGCATGGAGGCCGTCCACGAGGACGTGCCGCGCGGCAAGAAGGTCAACCTCGGCACGGTCGGCACGACCGAGGAGATCCTGACCGGCCCGTCGCACACCCCGGACGGCTCGATGAACCTCTTCGGCGCCCTGCGCCGCTCGATGGCCACGACCGGCTACAGCGAGCTCAAGGAGTTCCAGCGCGTCGAGGTCACGGTCGCGGACTCCCAGCACCGCCGCTGACCCGTCCTTCCACAGGTACGCCGGAGGGCCGGCACCCCGCTCGGGG